>NZ_JBKORF010000043.1:0-27205 GCF_047314685.1 Shewanella sp. BJSY2023SW001 | reverse complement strand
GAGGCACAATCCCATTTGGAGTAGGGTGAGGTTGTCGTGTTTATCAAACTCAGTTTGATGCGACAAACGAACGCGCAGAGCTTGCTCGAAGCTGGCCATCGCCAGACGCCTAACAAACAAAAAAGCCCTAGCATTCAGCTAGGGCTTTTTTGTTTGTCTCGCTTCCAGCGAGCACGACTTAACATGCAGCCCAAAGCGGCTGGCGCAGTGTGTGCCCCTTAGCTTGCAGCCAAGCTGCTTCGCGCTCCAGCCATCTATCAAGCTGTGCTTGATGAGCAGATGTCTTTCGCCCCCATGTGATACCATTCCGCATTAAAGTTCAGTCACTTTCGCCCAGTCTCTGGTGCACATCTTTATCACTCGCTTTGTACTGCTGACGAAGTCGTTCCAAGCCTGACTGCAAGCATCCACAATGTCCTCATATCCTTTGAAACAGCGATTAGCGAGATGACGTTGGCGTAGCCAACTCCACACCTGTTCGATGGGGTTTAGCTCCGGGGAATAGGGCGGCAATTTGAGTATCGACAAGTTGGGGATATCAACTGCAATGTCATTGGTATGCCACCCTGCACCATCCATTACCACCACAGCATGTCGTCCTGGTTTAGTTCGGTTGGCGATCAGTTCCAGGTGCTGGCGCATGATGTCCTTATTAACAAACGGCGTGATGATGGCTTCAGTTTCTCCTGTTGCGGGACAGACTGCGCCGAAGAGGTGCGCGTATTCAAACTGCTGCTGTTTTAGCGCTCTGGGTCTACTGCCTTTCGGTGCCCAGAGTCGTGTTGTTGTATTTTGCTGACCAAATCTGGCTTCGTCCTGAAACCAAATATCAATCTGGTGTGGTCGTATATGGATAGGTGTGTGAAGGTTAGTTTCCATCAGGAAGTTTTTTAAAAGCCGTTTGAGCTTCATCAGACTGCTTGGGGTGTTTTGAACGGCTGGTTATCCGACTGAAATCAAGTGCATTAAGTAATAAGTATACATTGACCATCACACTGTAAGTAGCTTGCAGGATAATGCTGAGTTTTATATGGGTGCTTCTTTGGGGGAAGCATGCAAAGTCTTTGGCTTGGTGAACCTAGATAATTTGTTGTTTACAGCAACCTTACCTTACTGACGTTGTCCCCAGAAACTTCGGGATACCTACAATGCCATAGCTTTGCCTGAAAAAGCTGCAATCAGCGGGGTTTGTACCAAAAAGTCCTTTACCTTTAGGAAGGCTTTTTGCATAATGCCCCTCGTTCCACAGGGGTGTAGTTCCAATTGGTAGAACAGCGGTCTCCAAAACCGACGGTTGCGGGTTCGAGTCCTGCCACCCCTGCCACATTCCAGACGGCCTGCATAGCAATATGCGGGCCGTTTTCCTTTTGTAGATATCATAAAGTGCTTGAGGTTGATATGGACCCGTTTATTTTTCATCTAGCACTGTCAGCTTGCAGATATCTTTAAAACTACTGTTACAGGGTTAAACCCTGCCCGGTGCCAAATAAGATAACGGCTCACGCAACACGCGTAAGCCGTATAGATTAATACTCAGTTTGTTTCAGCATTAGCCGCTAATTCATGCCGTTTCTGAACGCCGTATCAAAGTGATGCCAGATTACTGCACTAACAAGCTGCGCAGCATCCAGGCGGTCTTTTCATGCAGCTGAATACGCTGGGTCAGCAGATCTGCCGTTGCTTCGTCATTGGCCTGGTTCACCAGAGGATAGAGTGCCCGGGCGTTGCGAATAATGATCTCTTGGCCTTCCAGCAGTTCCTCAAGCATCTGTTTGGCATCTGTGATGCCTGAGTCTTCTTTGATTTCGGTCTGAGCGGCGTAGGCGCTGTAGGAGCCCAAGGCTCTTTCACCCAGGGCTCTGACCCGCTCTGCGATGACATCCACCGCGGCAGCCAATTCGGTGTACTGCTCTTCAAACAGTAGGTGTAGGCTGGTGAACATGGGACCTGTCACGTTCCAGTGGAAGCTGTGGGTTTTGAGATAAAGGCTGTAGGTGTCAGCAAGTAAGCGATTCAAACCGTTGGCTATTTCCAGGCGATCGGCTTGGTTGATCCCGATATTGATATTCATAATATAACCTCCGTAAATGATCTGTTTTCTATATTACTCCGGAAGATAATTAGTTAAAGTGGATAAACTAGATGTCCGCAATCGATTTTGTTTGAGTTGATAGCCAAGGGATTTGCTCTCAGGTCACAGACAGTTGCTGAGCAAGCTGGTATTCTAAAGCGCTTAACTTGGAAGCTCTGTTGCGGGTTTCTTTCAGTCATTTTTGCCCTTCTTGTTCGTCCCTCGGCTATGGGTTTTGGGCGACATTTTCAAACTGCGTTAAAGCGGAGCGCAATCACCATGAATAAATATCTGCACGCCATGGGAATAGAGCTGTGGCGCAGTAGAAAAGACTCTCCCGCCCAGGTGCCTTTCATGCTGTTGGTGCCAGATGCTGATGAGCGTGTATTGCAACATCCCCTGGTGCTCAAGGTGTTGGCGTTATTGGGATTGGAGGCAGGGCAGTGCAGCGTCGGTAATCGGCCTGTGGCTGGGCAAGAGGTGATATGGAATATGTTCCCTGAGCCTGTTGAAGGGGCCTGGCTACACTCATCGCAGCCGGCGCAATTAATGTCAGGCAGTGAGGGCAAGCGCGCCCTATGGCAACAGATTTGGCACAGATTGGAGGCGAAGTGACTGAGGTTATCGCAATCAGAGCCTTGGAGGCCAATGACCTCGACGAGATGATGAAAATTGAACAACTGGCCCATGAGTTTCCCTGGAGTGAGGCGACTCTGGGCAGTTGTTTTGGTCGTTTTTACCGCGCTCTGGGGTTATATCTAGGACCGGAGCTTCAAGGCTTTTGCTTGCTGCAGGTCTTGTTCGAGGAAGCGACCCTGATGAATATCTGTATCGCTCCTGCCGCACAAGGTCAGGGTTTGGGGCGGCAATTATTACAGGCGGCAATCGAACTGCTTAAAGAGACTGGTGTGGAGAGACTATTGCTGGAAGTCAGGGTGGGTAATGCTGCCGCTATCGCCTTGTACCGACGCCTAGGCTTTATTGAGACCGGCTCCAGGGCCGATTACTATCAGGCCAAAGAGGGCCGGGAAGATGCTCTGTTGATGGAGTTGTCTCTTCACGCTTCTTAGCTCTCCTTGGCTCTTAGAGCATCCCGGCTAATATGGCTAGAGGCTGTTATGTCAGAGCTTTTGCCGCTAACCCTAAAGCTTTAAATTGTGCCCATAAATAGAAAAACAGCGCCTTTGGGCGCTGTTTCTTTAGGTGCTTGGACTTGCTCTATTTGACCTCTTTCCCCTGGGCCTGAAGGTCTGCATGGTAGCTTGAGCGAACCAGCGGGCCACAGGCAGCGTGGGTAAAGCCAAGTTCGGTTGCCAGGTTGTGGAAGTCGTCAAACTCCTTGGGAGTCACGTAACGCTCCACCGGCAAGTGGAACTTGGATGGCTGCAGATACTGGCCCAGAGTCAGCATGTTGACATTGTGAGCGCGCAGATCTCTGAGCACCTGTTCAATCTCTTCATTGCTTTCACCGAGTCCGAGCATGATCCCCGATTTAGTCGGGATATCCGGATGACGCTCTTTAAAGCGTTTGAGCAGATCCAGTGACCACTGATAGTTGGCACCGGGACGGGCCTTACGATAGTGAGCCGGAGCCGTTTCCAGGTTGTGGTTGAATACATCCGGTGGCTCGGTCGCCAGAATATCCAGCGCCTGATCGATACGGCCGCGGAAGTCAGGCACCAATATCTCTATCTTGATCTCAGGGTTGAGTTTGCGGATCTCACGGATACAGTCGGCGAAGTGCTGGGCGCCGCCGTCACGCAGATCGTCACGATCCACAGAGGTGATCACCACATACTTGAGCTTCATATCCCTGATGGTCTGTGCCAGCTTGAGAGGCTCCTCGGCGTCAGGCTTGAGTGGGCGGCCATGGGCTACGTCACAGAAGGGACAACGCCGGGTACAGATGGCGCCGAGGATCATAAAGGTGGCTGTACCATGGTTGAAGCACTCGGCCAGGTTTGGACAGGAGGCTTCTTCACACACTGAGTGCAAACCATTTTTACGCAGTGCCTGTTTGATATCCAGGATCCGCTGATTGGAAGATGGCAACTTAACCCGCAACCAATCGGGCTTGCGCAGCATGGTGTCGCGCTCTGATGGCACAACTTTGACCGGGATACGGGCGACCTTTTCGGCGTCCCGCAATTTCACGCCGGGCTGTAATCTTTCTGGCCTATTCATATGACTCTGCTAATCCTTGGTGATGCACTGTTTGCTCATAGCCCAAACGCTGGCTAAAAGTTTCAATCAGGTGTTGGCCTGCCTCCTCGACACTCTGGGGGCCACCGAGCGCTTTGCACTGGGCCATTTCGAGTCCGGCATAACCACAGGGGTTGATACGACGAAAAGGGGCGAGATCCATGTCGACATTCAGCGCCAAGCCGTGGAATGAGCATCCCTTACGGATCCTCAACCCCAAAGAGGCTATTTTACGCTCCTCGACATAGACACCCGGCGCATCGGACTTGGCATAGGCCGGAATATCGAAGCGCTTGAGCAGCTCCACCAGGCTTTGTTCTATGTCGGTAACCAGCTGTCTTACCCCAAGCTTGCGCCGTTTGATGTTGATAAGAGGGTAGGCGACCAATTGCCCCGGGCCATGGTAAGTTACTTGACCACCGCGATCCACCTGGATCACCGGGATATCACCGGTGTTGAGCAGGTGCTCGCTCTTACCGGCCTGGCCTTGGGTGAAAACCGGTGGATGCTCCACCAGCCAGAGTTCATCCGGGCTGTGTTCGTCACGGGTGTCGGTATAGTGCTGCATGGCATGCCATACAGTCTCATAATCCATGTTACCCAAGTGGCGGATATGCAATGTATTGTCTGGCAAGGGCAACGTCTCCCCCTCTGTTTGAGATGATAGCAATCAGTATCAAGCTGTGCTCACTCTCTGATACCGGCAGGTATTATACGCTTTGGCAGGAAAAATGTAATCCAGATCACACTTTCTCTGCCGAGTGCCAGGTATCAGAGTACCCGGCGAACGCCTTCAATAGCGGCAAGTTCAGTGTACAAGGTTTCGATATGTTCCTTGCTGGTCACTCTCACATTTATGGTCACCGAGATGTAGGTGCCTTTGCTGGAGGCCTTGGTGGTAGGGCTGTAATCGCCGGGGGCGTGCTTCTGGACGACTTCGACTACGCGGTCGGCCAGGGTATCGCTGGCATCGCCAACCACTTTAAATGGGAAGGAGGTTGGAAACTCCAGATACTGATCAAAGGTGGTACTTATCATGGGATTGAGATTCTCATGGCAAAATAATAACAGCTATATGGCGGCTATTATATCCCAATTCAAGGGGCGGATCTTCTCGTGAATAGCACCGAGAGTTTGACAAAGGGCGCCGGCCATTGACGGCGCCCTTGGGCGTTACAGCGGCGAGGTAGCCTGTTCGAGCCAGGCCAGTGATTCGCCACTCATCAGCGGTGACAGGGTCTGATAAACGCAGCTGTGATAGTCATTGAACCAATTGAGCTCAGCTTCAGTAAGCAGACTCTTGTCTATCAAGCGTTTGTCCATAGGGATCAGAGTCAGAGCGTCGAACTCGAATATCTCCCGTTCGGCCCCTTTGAGCGCTTCACAGGGGCGTACTTCCACCAGGTTTTCCAGACGAATACCGAAGGCATCAGCCCGGTAATAGCCGGGTTCGTTGGAAAGCACCATTCCGGGCAGCAAAGGAATGGCATTGAGGTTCTTGCCTATTCTTTGCGGGCCTTCATGAACGCTGAGGAAGTGGCCAACACCATGGCCCGTGCCGTGGTCGTAGTCAAAACCGTGCTGCCATAAGTATTGACGGGCGAAGGCATCCAGTTGTTGCCCCGTAGTGCCCCGCGGGAAGCGGGCCTGATCCAGGGCGATATGCCCCTTGAGCACCAAGGTCACCATTTTCTTCTGCTCGGCGCTGACTTCACCTATGGCTATGGTGCGGGTAACGTCTGTGGTGCCGTCCAAATACTGGGCGCCAGAGTCCACCAGATAGATGCTGTTCATCTCCATCATGGCCGGAGTGCCGTTGAGATGGTTGTAGTGGCACATGGCCGCATTGCCGCCGGTGGCGGAAATAGTGTCAAAGCTTGGCTCGCGGTAGAGGGGATCCTCAAGGCGATAACTCTCAAGCTTATCTGCCAGAGTGCCTTCATCATAGAGTCGGCCAGCAGCCACTTCGGCATCCAGCCAAGCCAGGAAACGGCTCACGGCAACGCCGTCACGGATATGACTGGCGCGGATTCCCTGCAGTTCGGCACTGTTTTTACAGGCCTTGGGCAGTGCCACAGGATCGAGTCCGGCGATCAGTTTGGCGCCGGCGGCTTTGGCCTGTAATTGGCTGAAGGCGTTGGCATTATTGGGATCGGCTAAAAGTTTTCTGCCTTCAAGCGCTTGCAGCGCTTCGGCGAGTTCCGCCTCGGCGCGGAAGCTGACACCGGCCCCTACGTGGGCTTCAATCCCCTGGGGTAACTTGGCAAGCTCGGTAAACAGTGTCATCTCACCATTGGCTTCCAGCAGGGCACAGCCCAGTACCACGGGCAACCTGGGCACGTCCTGACCGCGGATATTGAGTAACCAGCAGAAGGAGTCCAGCGCCGCTATCAGCGCCACATCGGCCCCGGCCTTTTTCACCAGGGCGCCGATTTCACTGCGCTTCTGTTCGCTGCTCTTGCCGGCAGACTCGGCATTGAAGAGGATAATGGGCTTGTTTTCCGGCACGGGTCTGTCTTGCCAGTGCAAATCTACCGGGTTGTTGTCAAGCGCCACCAATGTCATACCCGCTTTGCTCAGCGTGGCTTCGGCATCCTGCTGCCAGGCCAGGGTATGCAACCTGGGATCGTAGCCAATGCGGCAACCGGCCGGCAGCTTTTCCGCCAACCATTGTGCCTGAGGCATATCTGTCAAGCTCTCATAACTGAACAGGGTCGAGTCCACCTGTTGCCTTACCTGCACTGTGTAGCGGCCATCAGTAAAAATGGCGGCGCAGTCCTTCATCACAATCGCCATCCCCGCCGAGCCGGTAAAGTCGGTCAGCCAATGCAAACGCTCGTTGTGCGCCGGCACATACTCGCCGAGATACTCGTCGGCACGGGGCTGAATAAAGGCATCGAGTTGGTGTTTGGCCATTTCGCTGCGCACGGCATTAAGCCGTGATGCGATATGGGGGCTCTTGGGCGATTGTGATTGCAACATAGGGGCTCCGCTGATGGTCGGCTTGGCTACCCTTGGCCGACCTTGTCTTTATGAGTGATAGCGGATTATGGCAAGCCCTGAAGTCGCTTCGCAAGGGCTTGCATGAGGAAATCCTTGTGGCAGCTGTAAAGGGGGCCCAAGTCAATTGCTGCCAAACAGAGTCGCTATGCCCACCAGAAAGGAGCTAACCAGAGTTGCCATTACGCCTTTACTGACATCTTCACTCTTTACTCTGTCATCGCTTGGTTGTTGATCCCGCGCCAGCTTTTCATTGCGCTGCTCGACATTGTCGGCCACGTTGTCATAGAGATCCTGAGAAGGGGAGTAAGGCTGGTTACTGCAGCCTGCCCCCATGCCCAGAAGCAAGGTCAACAGTAGCACTCTGATACAGTTTCGCTTTCCCACAGTGTTCTTCCTTGAATGAAAATGTTAAAACTGATTGGCTTAGGTTAACCCTATGTGTGTTTATTGGCCTGTTCAAGGTTTTTATCTGTCTCGATTTTTATTCAAGGATGCCTTTATGCCGCTAAATGTTTGGGTGTTGATGTTGGCGCAGGCCTTTGCCATGAGTGCCACACCTATCATGGTATTGCTCGGAGGCATAATAGGGGCAGAGCTGAGCCCGGTTCCCTCGCTGTCGACATTGCCTATCGCCATGATGGTAGTCGGAGTCGCTGTGGCGATTGTGCCTATCAATATCTTGATGCAGCGTTTGGGACGGCGACGGGTATTTATCGGTGGCGCCCTGCTGACCAGTATGGCGGGTGTTATGGCGGCGCTTAGTGTTTGGTATGCCCAGTTCTGGGGATTTTGTGCCAGCGGTCTGCTGCTCGGATGCGGCGGCGCCATTATCCAGCAATACCGGTTTGCCGCCATGGAGTCAGTGGCGCCGACTCTGTCTGCCAAGGCAGCCAGCCGGGTGTTGCTTGGTGGTTTGCTCGCCGCCTTCCTCGGGCCAGAACTGGCCTTCCTCGGGCCAGAACTGGCCTTGCTGGCCAAGGATATTCTGCCGGTAACCTACACAGGTGCATTTTTGATGGTGACTCTGGTCGGTGTGCTGGCGCTGGCTTGCTTGTTGTTTTATCAAGATGAAGGCCCGGTGCTCAAAGCCTCCAAGGTTGAGAGTATGGATATTCGGCCATTGTCGGTTATTTTGCGTCAAAGCCGACTCTGGGTTGCCTGCGGCGCTGCAGTTATAGGCTATGCCTTGATGAGTTTTATCATGACGGCGACCCCTGTGCATATGCATCACATAGAGCATCACAGCCTTGAGGATACCAAGTGGGTGATCCAGAGCCATGTGATTGCCATGTATCTGCCTTCGCTGATAAGTGGCTACCTGATAGCCCGTTTGGGGCATACCCGCATCATGTTGGCCGGGCTGGCGCTTTACTGCCTGACCTTGGCTCTGGCGCTGGCGGGGCGTGACCTGCTCAACTATTGGAGTGCGCTGGTGATGTTGGGTGTGGGTTGGAACTTCCTGTTTGTTGCCGGCACTTCGCTGTTGCCTGGCTGTTATCGCACCGAGGAGAGGTTCACTGTGCAGTCTTTCAACGATTCTCTGGTATTTGGCTCTCAGGCGTTGGCCTCTCTGGGAGCCGGCTGGGTCATTTATCAGCTTGGCTGGCAGTTGCTATTAGTGATCTGTATTCCCGCCATTGCGACCCAACTTATCCTGATAGCATGGTGGAAGTTAAGTAAAAGCAAAGCGTTACAAATAACAGAACCTTGATGATTAGGTGCGGTGCCGGCAGCACTGTGCTAACATCTTAGGCCGTCTACCGCCTCTGGCGGTACGGTAAAAAGGGGTTTATTGATGTCGACATTAACGATCGAAGTGGGGACTGAAACCGCGCTGTTTCAGCTGCGGCAAGGGGAAACAACAGAACAATATAAAATCCCCACCGGAGAGAATTTCACCATAGCAGATCTCAATCGGCAATTGGCTGAACTTGAATCTGATTATGGGCTTGCAAACTACCGTCTGGCACTGGCCTTCCCCGGCATGGTGCGAGACAACCAACTGATATCCTGCCGAGCCTTGCCTGCACTGGTGGGGCTTAACCCGGAAAAGCTCAGTAGCCGTGGTGAACTGGTGGCCATTAGCAATGATATCCACGCCGGTCTGCACGCCATTGCCAGCGTCAAACACCAGTGCGAACTCTTGGTGATGTGTGGCACAGGGATCGGTATGTCACTGGCGCTCAACGGCCGGGTGTTCAGCGGTGCCAATGGCCTGGGCGGTGAGCTTGGCGCTTGCCGGGTGATGACGGAGTCGGGGGAATTCAGCCTCGAACAGTTGGCCAGCGGCGAGTCGGTACGGCGTCGACGCTTGCGTAACCCGGTGGAACTCTACCGCGCCGGGGCTTATTTGGGGATGGGCATAGCCTGGGCGGTTAACCTGCTCAATCCGCAAAAACTCTGGCTCGCCGGTAGCATGTTGGCCAATGCCGACTACTACAAGGGCTGTGTCAGCGGTGTTAAAGACTTGGCGGTTCCAGCCACTGTCAGTCAGTGTCAGATAAGTCGGGTCGACGATATGGAGACCTTGGTCTGCCGCGGCCTGCAAGTAATGCTGATGCAACAGGCCTGATACTCTGGCTCAAGGGGGGAGACATCCCCCTTCAAGCTGGTTCCTGGCAGGCCTGACGCATCTTTAACCAGAAGGCCCTTTGGCACAGGTTGCTGAAGGCTTTTTGTTTTGGGCTGATATCGTTTCCTTTCAGCACCCGATAACGGGTCCAGTTATCTTCGCAAAGCTCGCCGATGTTGGACCGGTTTGGCTCCTGTTCCAGCTCCTGCTGTTTTTCGATAATGGCGCCATCGGCAAAGTGATATTGCCATAAACCTTCATCGTCCGTGGTGTGAATTTGCACCGACTCCAACAACTCAGTGCAGCTTGTTCGTCCCTCTATAGCCAGAATATAGTTGGCAAGATCCTGCATATTGTACTCCCGCGTTTGGCGCAAGCAGCATATCAGCGGTCACCGGAAATTGGTAATTTCGTTTGTACTTTAAAATTTGCATGCAATATTTGCATACAATATATTAAAAATTCGAAACAGATTAGTACCCAATTAATAAAAACAATCAAGCAGGAGAAGTCTATGAGCACAGGCGTTGGTGGCTCAACCCCGGAGCAGGAGTTGGCAAAGCTGGTGGATATGACTCGGGATGTCACAGCGGTGGATGCCGCCGAATTCAAAACCAGGCAACAAAATGCCCAGGCGCTGATGCAAGAGTTGGGGATAGATGCCCTCTATCTCAATGCCGGCACCAATCTTTACTATTTCTCCGGCCTGCGCTGGTATGCCAGTGAGCGTATGGTCGGGGCGATTTTGCCCTGTCGTGGTGAGCTGGAATACCTGGCGCCGGCATTTGAGCTCGACACCCTCAAAGGCTTTATGTTGCAGCCTGGACAGGTTAACACCTGGCATGAGCACCAGAGTCCCTATGTGCTGTGCCGCAATGTGCTTGAGCGCATGGGCTGTCTGCGCCCGGGCGCCGTTCTGGCTATAGATGAATCAGCCCCTTTCTTTTTGTTTGATGGCCTGCGTGAGACTTGCCCCGAGCTTGCCTTTGTCAACGGCGCCAAGATTAGCGCCCAATTGCGAATGCATAAATCGCCCGCCGAGCTGAGGCTGATTCAGCGGGCGATGGATATGACGCTCGAAGTGCACAAGGCCGCCGCCAGAATATTACGCCCGGGGATCAGTACCGCCGAGGTGGAAGATTTTATCGATAAGGCCCATAGAGCCGTGGGTGCCAATGGTTCCTATTTTTGCATAGTACTCTTTGGTGAAGACAGTGCCTATCCCCATGGGGTCAAGTCGCCCAAGACGCTGGCGCCGGGCGACACTGTGTTGATAGACACAGGCTGTCAGCTGCATGGTTACAACTCGGATATTACCCGCACCTATGTATTTGGTACGCCAAGCGAGCGGCAGCGGCAATTGTGGGCATTGGAGCAGGCAGCGCAGCGGGCCGGTTTTGAAGCGGCGGCTTTAGGTGCGCCCAGCAGTGGTGTCGACAAGGCGGCCAGAGCCGTGTTGGAAGCGGCCGGTTTCGGGCCTGGATACCAACTGCCGGGACTGCCCCATAGAACGGGCCACGGCATAGGCCTGGATATTCATGAGTGGCCCTATCTGGTTGATGGCGACAACACCCCACTGGCCGTTGGTATGTGTTTTTCCAATGAGCCAATGCTTTGTGTGCCCGGCGAGTTCGGCGTTCGCCATGAAGATCACTTCTATATGACGGCAGAGGGGCCACGCTGGTTTACCCAGCCGGCTAAGTCGATTGACGATCCCTTCGCGCAGGGGGATAAGTTGTAACAGTTCCTTGCCCGGATAACAAAACCATCAGTCAGCCTGTATTGGCTGACTGATATTGGGCTGAGCTCGAAATCAAGCGCCAATCATGTCCATCAAATGCAATCTTTACCGGTAAAAATTGACTGACGTTAGCTGTTATCGCGATAGGCGGCGATTTTGGCGAGTGCAGCCTTGATTTCCTGCTTGCGACCCGCATCTGCCAGCTCGCGCCCTGGCCTTGGGGCGGCTTCGAGCGCTTTTTGCAGGAAAGGCAGGGCTTCGTCATACCTGTCCTCTTCCAACAGGAAGTCGCCGTAAAAGTAGTTGCTGTCTATACCATCGGGGTTGAGCTCCAACGCCTGTTTCAGCAACTCCTCGGCCTTGTCATCGTCCCCAAAGCCCAGCGGCCAGCCGGGCACCTTGTAGTAAAGTACCCCGAGACTGGTATAGGCCGAGCCCTTGAGCGCGGTGGGATCTTGCTTAAGCGCCAGCTCAAAGTCACTGCGAGCCCGCTTGGCATACTTGAGGGCACCGAGGCCGCCGCTGACCCCGGCATAGGTAGAGTTGATAATGCCGTGCCAGATGCGCACGCCCGTACTTTGAGGGTGGGACTGCACCGACTCATCTGCCAGCTTCAGCAGTTTGACAAAGGCTTTTTCCTGCTCGTCGCCGCTGAGTTGATAGTTGTTGATGGCCCAGTCGTGTTGCAACTGTTTGACGGCCAGATCGCTGGCGTCATCGGCCCAGAGCGAAGGACTCACCAGCAGCGCTGCGCTCAGGCACAAGAGTTTAAATGGCTTCATGTTTCTCTCCTTCGGTGATGGGGTTGGCCGTGTCTTGTGTTGACATGGCCCTTTGGCAAAACTGGCGGATAAGTGGCAGTTTCTTGCGGGTATCATAGTTAACCAGGCCTGGCAGCAGGGCGTTTACCCGCACAAACAGCTTTTCCGGCCAACCGATAAAACGGCGGCCCCGGCGACTATCGGCCAGATCCCGACAGAGGATGTTGGCCACCCATTCAGGGCTGTCCTGACGGTTGCCGAGCGCCGAATTGAGCTGGCGCATCGATTCTGTGTTGAGTTCGGTATCCGTGGCTCTGGGGGCGAAATAGAGCACCTTAATCTTGCTGTCGGCCAACTCCCGCTCCAGTGCTTCGGTAAAACCCCTGAGGCCAAACTTGCTGGCGCAGTAAAGACTGGAGCCCGGGTAGCCTATGCTGCCGAGAATGGAGCCGACATTGATGATGGCGGCCTCGGACTGGCGTTTGAGCAAGGGCAGCAGGGTGCGGCAACAGTTGATGGGCGCCTCCAGGTTCACCGCCATCATGGCGCGGGTATCACAGGTGTCGCTGGCTTCCAACATGCTGAGTTGATTGACTCCGAGGCAGTTGATCAACACCTTGGGGCTGAACACCCCGGCGGCCTGGCGCAGCTGGCATTGACCGCCACTGCTGGTCAGATCGGCGCTTAAGGTGTGATGTTCTCCGGCAAGGCTCTGTTTCAGGATATCGAGCTTGGCTTGATCCCGGCCGCAGAGCAGCAGCCTGGCGCCTTTGGCGGCCAATGCCCTGGCGATGGCGCTACCGATGCCGCCACTGGCGCCGGTGATGATGACATTCAAATGTTTGAGTTCCATATTGGTCACCGTTTTCAGGAGGCCAGCGCCAAGGCCTGGGCCGGCGCCAGCTCGCGGAAGATGTTGCCGTAGAGGCGGTAGAAGTTGTTGGCGGCGTGAATGATCAAGGCTTGTTCTTCGGGATCCTCAATCCGGTTCATCAGCCCTTCAAAAAACTGGATATGTTGCTTGTCCAGCTCGCCGTGAGACTTGAGATAACTGAAGGCCGAATCCGGCAGCCCCAGGCGCGATTGCACTTTCTCGGCCGCCAGCAGCGCCAGATTGATGCTGGTGCCTTCCAGTACATTGACCATGCCGAAAAAGCCCAGCGGACTTACTCGATTCACCATGTCGTAGGCGTAAGCCACCATGAGTTCGGTGGCAAACAGCGGCGTGCTGCGTCTGGCCTTTTCCTTGTCAAAACCGCAGGCGGCTATGTCATTGAGGATCCACTCCTGGTGGCCTTGCTCCTCTTCGATATACTCGGCTACCGCCACCCTGAGCCATTCCTTGCTTTCCGGCAGTCTGGCGCCTGTGGCCATGAGCAGCGGCGAAGTGTGCTTCACATGGTGATAGGCCTGGTGCAGGAAGGCGACATAGTCCTCCAGGCTTATCTCTCCTTGCAGGCATTTGCCTATGATGGGACTGGCCTGCAGATACTCGCGTCCGCTCTGGGTTGCTTGTTGTAATTGGTCGTAGAAATTCATTATAAGGTTCCCTCAAGATATGGGGTTTCAGATAGATAGAGCTGTTCTATTTGAGCGGCCAGGGCGCTCAGCAGTGAGGCGCGCTTGACCCTGCCATTGGCGGTGGTGTGAGGCTTGAGCTCGGTTTCATTCAGTCTTATCCAGCGTTTGATCCTGGCGTAGTCGGGCAGTGTGGCATTGACCGCATCCAGCCAGGTCTGGAGCTGCTCATCACTGACTTGGTGCGGAGCGCACAGTAGCGCGCTGAGCCAGGGTCTGGCGTCGCCAAGGACCATGCACTGACTCAGCAGCGGTTTGGCCATCAGCGCCGACTCCACCCACTCAGGGCTGATATTGCGGCCAAAGGAGCTGATAAGCAGATGCTTGCGGCGCCCGTTAATGGCGAGTACACCTTTATCGAGCAGGCCAAGGTCGCCGGTGGCGACTTCCCCCTGGCCCCAAGTCTCGGGTTGGCCGAGATACCCCAGGTGACTGGCGCCGCTGACATGGATTTCGCCGCCGCGAATGGTGACTTTGCAGTGAGGCAACACAGTGCCGGCAAAGCCGGGAGTGTCTTTATCCGGGGTGTTGAGCGCCACGACGGAGCCGCATTCCGACAGGCCGTAACCTTCATAAACCGGCAATCCAAGCTCCCTGGCCCGCATTAGCAACTCGGGAGCGACCTTGCCGCCACCAACGGCGACAAAGCGCAGTGAGTTTGGCGCTTGCCAACCTTGCTCGCAGGCCCCGACCAGCAGTGTCAGCAACTGAGGAATGAGGATCATGCTGCTCGGCTGCGCTTGGCTTATGGTCTGCAGCAGCGCCCGGCTGTCGAGTCTTGAGCTGCCGTGCATGCCGCGGGCTTTATCAGAGGGCAGCAGCACAGTGCCGCCGCACAGCAAGGGGCTGTAGATACCGGCGATGTTTTCCAGCAAGGTGCTCAAGGGCAACAGACAAAGATGCCTGGGGCTGGGCAGGGCCGTGACTTTTGCAAGCGATTCGGCCACCCGCCATTGATGCTCGCTGCTGAGACACACCCCCTTGGGGTTACCGGTAGAGCCTGAGGTAAAGGTAATTTTGGCTGTGCCCTGTGGGACTTGCGGAAAAGCCGTCCTACTCTCGGCGCAAACACTCTGTTGGCCCGGATGTCCGTCGCAGAGCTGTCCCTCAGATAGCCGCTCGTCATATAACTGCCAGCCGTATAGATTGCAGCCCAGTTCACTGAGACCTTGGTACGGCGCAAAGCCCTTTGGCAAACAAGGCTGAATTTGTGGGCTTTCGCTCAGCACCAGCTCAACCGAGGTTTGTTCAAGGCAGTTTGCCAACTGCTCTTGGGAGAAAAACAGCGGCAAGGGCAGGCAAAGAACTCCCGCCTGCTGGCAGGCGAGATCCAGTATCGCCCACTGCACACTGTTGCCGGCATGCAGTGCCAGGCTACGGATATTGAGGCGTTTGAGGAAATCACTGTAGCGGCGGATTTCTGTTTTCAGTTCAAGGTAGCTGAGTTGCCGCTCAGCATCGCTAAGGGCAATGGCCTGATCTTCGCCGTTGAGTTTGCCCAGGACATCCCAATCAAGGTTGGTTCCGGTGCCTGACTCAGAGATATTGGCTTGATTTAATTGAGGTGATGGAGTCATAGGCTTGATTCCCGGGTTCTGGCATAAGCCAATTCGGCCGCCATGGAGTTGATATCCGATTCGTGCCTTTGTGCCAGTCGTCTCAAGCGGGGGCTGGTTTCTATCACTTCTTGGGCGAGGCGCAGATCGCCAATCATGACTTTGGGGTTGTTGCGGTAGTAATTGCCCCAGATGGCGCTGTCACCTTCCAGTCGCTCAGGATCGGCGCTGCACAGCAGCATGGGCGAAAAGCCCAGCAGTTTCATTAGCGCTTCCACCTGCTCTGTGACGGTAAAGACCATATACTCAAAACCGGCTCTGGCCAGAGTGGCGGCAAGCAGTACCAGCAGCAGGGGCCCTGAACTCTTATTGGTGAGTGCCAGATTGCCCACTTCCACCAAGGAAGCCCTATCCACCGGGCGTTTGGCCAGCAGTGCCACCTGTTGCTCTATGGGGGCTTCTAGGTATTGCTCCAGAAACAAGGGATAGTAACATCCGGCCCTGAGGCCGAAGGCGCCCTGAGGCTGACCTTTAATGGTCAGTTGCAGTAAGAAAGGTAAAAACTCCTTGAGCCTGGCGCCATGCACCTGAAAGTATTTGGCGGCGATATAGTCTTCGACCTCAGTGCGGCCCTCTGCCTGTTCATGGAACAGGCGACACTCGGGAAGCGAATGAGGCGGGTTGGCAGAATGTGGGACGTCCTTTTCCAGGGCAGACAGGGGAAACTGCTTGACCATAGAGATACTCCGGATCTGTTAACCAGTATCCAAAGCCTAGAAAAGCAGTCTTAAGAAATACTTATGTGTCCATTAATATTTTATCAATTAGATAAAAATCAATGAGTTGGTTTTAGTTTTTATTGTTCTTTCGTCGCTTGGGGCAATACAACAGCCCCAAAAGCAGCAGCAAGCCACTCAGCCCCAGTACCGGCCATTGACCGACCCGGCTGAACAGAGTCTGGCCTTCGACCAGCGGCACTTCAGCGGTGAGTACACCTTCTACAAACTGCGGTAGTTTGGCACTGATATTGCCAAATTCATCCACCACGGCGGTGACGCCATTGTTGGTGGCCCGCAGCAGAGGTCGGCCCAACTCGGCCGAGCGCATCTGGGCTATCTCCATGTGTTGCAACGGGCCATTGGATTCACCAAACCAGGCATCGTTGGAGACGGTCAGCAACACCTGGGTATCCTCGGCGACGTTGGCCCTGAGCTGCTCGGGGAAAGCGATTTCATAGCAGATTGCCGGTGCCAGAGTATGACCCAACGCCGTCAGATTATTTTGCTGATAACTGCCTCTGGCAAATGAGGACATGGGCAGGTTGAAGAAGGGGGCCAGGGGCCGCAGCAGCGACTCCATGGGCACAAACTCGCCTATTGGCAGCAGGTGATGCTTACGGAACTGATTGTCGCCAGCCGCGCTATAGTTGGCGTTTTGTTGCTGTTTCTGATGATGATTTCCCAGCACGATCAGCGAGTTGTAGAAGTCGCCATTTTGCTGGCTGATGATACCTGTGATGATGGCGGCATCCCGCAGATTGGCGACCTTGTTGGCGTTGTCGAGAAACTCGGCCACCATGCTTTCGGGGGCCGGTATCGCTGCCTCGGGCCAGATCACCAAGTCTCTGTCCAGATGCGGGCGGGAGAGATCCATATACTTGAGCATAGTCGGCCAGAGCGCGTCCGGCTCCCACTTCATGCTCTGAGGAATATTGCCCTGCACCAACGCCACACTGAGGGTCTCGCCGGTGCGCTCAACTGTTGAAAATCGCGGCGCCTGCCATACGAGCAGGGCCAGTAGCACCGAGCTCACCACCAGGCTGAGCCAGCGGCGTTTGAGTAGCAGCACCAGGCTTGCAGCCAACAGCGCTACCACAAAACTGAGTCCCAGGGTGCCTATCATTGAGGCCAGTGGCTTCAAGGGGCCCGAGGTTTGGCTATAACCACCCCAGAGCCAGGGAAAACCGGTGAGCACCCAGCCCCGCAGCCATTCGCACAGGGTCCAGAGCGCCGGAAACAGCCCCAGCAGTTGCCAGTTATGACGCTTGGGCGCCAGCCTTGCCAGCAGGGCACCGGCCAGCGCCGGATACAAGGCCAGATAGAGGGCCAACAGGGCCATCAGGCCCATGGAAGCAATTAGCGGCAAGCCACCGAATCTATCCATGCTGACATGCACCCAGCTGATCCCGAAGGCGAAGGCGCCAAAGCCAAAGCTGAGCCAATAGCCAAAACTGGCCTTGGGGGAAAGCTTGTCACTGTGCCAAAGGCCAAAGGCCAGCGCCAGCGGGTAGATGGGCCAGAGATCGTAGGGGGCAAAGGAAAGTGCCGTACTGGCACCGGCCAAAAAGGCCAGTACCAGACGCAGCTTGGGATGGCGTTTAAGCGCCGCTAATGTGGACTTCACTGGTCGTTACTGTCTTCAGTATCGTTGGGATCGGGTAGTTTCACCCTGAGTTGCAATAAACGACGGGTATCGGCACTGATCACTTTGAATTCAATGCCGTCGATGACGATCTTCTCGTTGCGCTCCGGCAGGTGACCGAAGGCGTGGGACACCAATCCGCCGACTGTGTCGAACTCTTCATCACTGAAATGGGTGTTGAAGGTTTCGTTGAAATCTTCAATCTCGGTCAGTGCCTTGACCATGTAAACCCGGTTACCGGCTTTACGGATTTCAGACTCGTCGCTGTTGTCGTGATCGAACTCATCTTCGATATCGCCGACAATCTCTTCGAGAATATCTTCAATGGTGACCAGGCCGGAAACACCACCATATTCATCAACCACAATCGCCATATGGTAGCGTTGGGAACGGAACTCTTTGAGTAGCACATCCACTCTCTTGCTCTCGGGCACCACAACGGCCGGGCGGATCACTTTTTCCAGTGAGAAGGGTTCTTCACTGTTGTTGAAGCCGTACTTCAGCAGATCTTTGGCCAGCAGTATGCCTTCGATATGGTCTTTGTCTTCATTGACCACAGGAAAGCGGGAATGAGCAGAGTTGATGACAGTGTTGAGCAGTTCCTCAACAGAGTCATTGAATTGGATGGCGACAATTTGCGCTCTGGGGATCATTATGTCCCTTACACGCAAATCAGATACCTCTAAAACACCTTTTATCATCTCGCGGGTATCTTCTGTGATGAGCTCACGCTGCTCGGCATCGTGGATCACCTCAACCAGATCTTCGCGATTTTGAGGTTCGCCCTGGAATAACTGGCTTACACGGTCAAACCAGCCTTTCTTATGGGCGCTGGTACTCGGGGGGATATCGTCACTCATAGTGTTCTTCATGACAGGGCGAACCCTGGCAATTATTGCTCCTTGTATGGGTCAGTAAAACCTAAGCTTTCAATGAGTTGGGTCTCTA
Source organism: Shewanella sp. BJSY2023SW001 (assembly GCF_047314685.1). NCBI lineage: Bacteria > Pseudomonadati > Pseudomonadota > Gammaproteobacteria > Alteromonadales > Shewanellaceae > Shewanella > Shewanella sp. BJSY2023SW001. Next base: position 8,352 of record NZ_JBKORF010000043.1, on the reverse strand, counting down.
GCGACTCCATTTCTTCGGCTTCGGCATCTTCGATGTGATCATAACCTAGCAGATGCAGGCAACCGTGCACAACCATATGTGCCCAGTGCGCCTGTAGCGGTTTATGCTGTTCACCGGCTTCATTTTCAACGACTGAAACGCAAATGACAAGATCCCCGAGTAATGGCAGGGTTATTCCCGGTGGCGCTTCAAACGGAAATGACAATACATTGGTGGGCTTGTCTTTGCCGCGATAGTCCCGGTTCAACTGCTGGCTCTCTTCGCTGTCCACCAGACGTATGGTCAGTTCGGCCTGCTCCATACTATTGCCTATGGCAGTACGGGCCCAGAGCTCGAAATCGCTCTGGGATGGCAGGTTTTGCGCTTCTGTAGCCAGTTGCAGGTCCAGTTGCAGATCAAGACTCATGGGCGCCGGCCTCTGTCAGTTGATATTGGCTGTCGCGTTGGGCCTTGGCCGCCTGCTGGCGCTGATCGTGCGTTTCATAGGCTTCCACTATGCGGGCGACTACCGGGTGGCGTACCACGTCCTGGGCCTGGAAGAAGTTGAAGCTGATCTCTTCTACTTCGCTCAGTACTTCAATGGCGTGGCGCAGGCCGGACTTGGCGTTGCGCGGCAGATCTATCTGGGTAATGTCACCTGTGATCACCGCCTTGGAGTTGAAGCCGATACGGGTGAGGAACATCTTCATCTGTTCCACCGTGGTATTTTGGCTCTCATCGAGGATGATAAAGGCGTCGTTGAGGGTGCGGCCACGCATATAGGCCAGCGGTGCGACCTCGATAACATTGCGCTCTATCAGTCGCTCGACCTTCTCAAACCCGAGCATCTCAAACAGGGCGTCATACAGAGGCCTGAGGTAAGGGTCTACCTTCTGGCTCAGATCGCCGGGCAGGAAGCCCAGTTTCTCACCGGCTTCTACCGCAGGGCGGGTTAGCAGAATGCGGCGGATCTCCTGACGTTCCAGCGCATCCACGGCGGCGGCAACAGCCAGATAGGTCTTGCCGGTACCGGCGGGGCCTATGCCGAAGGTGATGTCATGGCGCACTATGTTGGCCACATATTGGGTCTGGTTGGGATTGCGCGGCTTAATCACCCCTTTGCGGGTCTTGATATAGTGCTCTTTGGGTTCTGCACCGCTGTCGTCGGCTTCCAGGGCAATGGCTTCCTGAATGGCGATATGCACCTGCTCGGGCTCAAGATCCGGAGTCGAGCCTTTTACCGGCGCGGTTTCGACATAGAGCTGTTTCAGCAGGTTGTTGGCGGTGAGGCAGTTACGCGGCTGGCCGACAATCTGAAAATGGTTGTTGCGGTAGCTTATCTCGACGCCCACCCGGCGCTCGAGCTGTTTGATATTGTCATCGAACGGACCACACAGAGACGCCAGACGGCGGCTGTCGGCCGGTTCGAGATACAGATTCATGGTGGTTAATTTGTGAGACAAACAAAAACTCCTGTTGATGTCATCTTTGATCAGTTTACGAGCGTGAAGGCATAAATGCTAACGGAAAATCGAGCCTAAAATAAAACGGCCCGGGTCCGAAGAGCCGGGCCGCCGTGGAAGTCTCGGCGCTTACGGGGTGAACTGAGTCACGCCCAGGGTGTCTTCCTGATTATGCTTGGCCAGAATATCACTGGGGCGCAGGCTCTTGCGCAAGTCCATCTCATCTTCTCCGCGAACAAACTTGCCGCGCAGCGAGTTGGTGTAGACATCGACGATTTCCACGTCCACGAAGCTGCCTATATGCTTGGGCTGGCCTTCGAAGTTGACCACCCGGTTGTTTTCGGTGCGGCCGCGCAGTTCCATGGGATTTTTGACCGATGGGCCTTCCACCAGAATACGCTGCACTGTGCCCAGCATCTGGCGGCTGTAGCGCTGCGCCTGTTGGGTGATTCTGTCTTGCAGAATTGCCAGGCGCTGCTTTTTCTCTTCCATATCCACATCATCCGGCAAGTCGGCCGCCGGGGTGCCGGGACGGGCACTGTAGATAAAGCTGAAGCTGTGGTCAAAGCCCACTTCTTCAATCAGCTTCATGGTGTCGGCAAAGTCTTCTTTGGTTTCGCCGGGGAAGCCGATGATAAAGTCGGAACTTATCTGAATATCCGGCCGCGCCTTGCGCAGACGGCGAATGATTGACTTGTACTCGATTGCCATATGGCCGCGCTTCATCTGGGTCAGAATGCGGTCTGAACCTGATTGCACCGGCAGGTGCAGGAAGCTTACCAGCTCAGGAGTGTCTTCATAGACGTCGATAATGTCCTGGGTGAACTCTATCGGATGGCTGGTGGTAAAGCGGATGCGGTCGATACCGTCGATGGCGGCCACATAACGCAGCAGCTCGGCAAAGCTGCAAATTTCGTCATCATGGGTCAGGCCGCGATAGGCGTTAACGTTTTGTCCCAGCAGGTTGACTTCACGCACCCCTTGCTCGGCCAGTTGAGCGATTTCCAGGATGATGTCATCCAGTGGCCGACTGACTTCTTCACCGCGGGTATAGGGCACCACGCAGAAAGAGCAGTACTTGCTGCAGCCTTCCATGATGGAGACAAAGGCGGTGGGGCCTTCAGCGCGGGGCTCGGGCAGACGGTCGAACTTCTCGATTTCAGGGAAGCTGACGTCAATCACCGCCTGGTCGCCGCTGCGAACCTGGTTGATCATCTCTGGCAGACGGTGCAGGGTTTGGGGGCCGAAGATAATATCCACGCACTGGGCGCGTTCTTTTATCGCCTTGCCTTCTTGCGAAGCCACACAACCACCCACGCCAATGATCAGCTCAGGATTCTTGTCTTTGAGTGTTTTCCAGCGGCCCAGCTGATGGAATACCTTTTCCTGCGCTTTTTCACGAATAGAACAGGTATTGAGCAGCAGAATATCTGCCTCATCAGCCTCTTCGGTCAGGGTGTAGCCCTGAAATTCGTTTAACAGATCGGCCATCTTGGATGAGTCGTACTCATTCATCTGACAGCCCCAGGTTTTAATATGGAGTTTTTTACTCATCAGTTTTGCGTCGCTCTTCGGAACCACTTAAAAAATAGCGCGCCATTTTACCCGCTGTTCAGTCCGCTGACCAGCTTTTGAACGCCAGGACTGAGAATTACTCTGGTGGCTGCAGTACCCCTTCAAAAAGTATGGGTAAACGATTATCGGCCAGCTGAATGTCCTGCTGTTGATAAAACTGCTCAGCCATCTGTTGGGTACCGGCGCGAGCCTGAAGATAGATATCCTCCAGTACCTCTATATGAAAGCCGGCCATGGTTTCCGTGATTTGTTGATATAGGGCATAATTCAGCGACGAGCGATAGGTTACAGTTATCACTTCCATCTGGTCTGCCGTGGTGGCGGCCAGAATATGACCAGAGCTAAAGGCGGCCGGGACGATAAGGGCTGCGGCTATCAGGCTGTTGGTAAGTTTGCACATGGTATCCTCACTTGTTGATGTCGATAACCGCCAATGCGGTGTTGGCTATGACAGATACTGCTTGGACACACTGAGGCTAGCCTATGGTTGCCAAGACTCGTGTGTCGGCTTGTAAGCAGGTGTTTCAGGAGGGCCGGCAGCAACATTTGCTCATGATTGAAGCCAAAACAGTTACCATTGAACACAACTCTGTGGCCAAGGCGGCAGAGAAGAGAGACAGCAGGAAAGGCATAGTGACAGAACAACATGAGACCAAGGATATCGTCATCATAGGTGGCGGTATGGTAGGTGCGGCAACGGCGCTGGGGTTAGCCAAACTCGGGCTGGAAGTGGCGCTGGTGGAGGCCTTTGAACCCGAGGCCTTTGATGCCTCGCAACCTCTGGATGTCAGGGTCTCGGCCATCAGCGCCGCATCGGAGGCACTACTCGAGCGTTTGGGGGCATTCGATACTCTGCTCGGTATGCGCCATGTGGCCTATCGTGGCCTGGAAACCTGGGAGATGGAAGGCTGCATAACCCGTTTTCATGCCAGTCAGATTAAGGCCGAGCGTCTGGGCCACATAGTGGAAAACCGTTTGGTGCAGCTGGCCCTGTGGCAGGAATTCGACAACTACCCCAATCTGACACTCTGCTGTCCGGCGCGGGTCGGGCGCATGGTGCGCTCCTGTGCCGGCATCGAGGTTAGCCTGGACGATGGTCGAGTGTTCGATGCCCGCTTGCTGGTGGGGGCCGATGGTGCCAACTCCAGAGTGCGCCAATGGGCCGGAATTGGTATCAGCGGTTGGGATTATTCCCAGTCCTGTATGTTGATCAATATCGCCACCGAGTGCGAAGAGCAGGATGTGACCTGGCAACAGTTTACTCCGCAAGGGCCGCGTTCCTTGCTGCCATTGCCGGGCAAAAATGCGTCCCTGGTTTGGTATGACGATGCCAAACAAATTCGCAGTTTGATGCAGCTAAGCGACAGCCAACTGAAGCAGGCGATCATCAATCACTTCCCCGATAGGCTCGATCCCCACTTCGAAGTGTTGGCCAAGGGCAGTTTTCCGCTGACCCGGCGCCATGCGCAGCAATACTATCGCGATAACCTGGTGATCCTGGGGGACGCGGCTCACACCATTAACCCGCTGGCGGGGCAGGGGGTTAACCTGGGCTTCAAAGACGTCGAAGCCTTGATAGCGACAATCACCCAGGCGCTGGAAAAGGGCGAAGACTGGTCAAAGGCCACAGTGCTTGAGGGGTTCCAAAAGCAGCGCTGGTTTGACAATCAGTTGATGATGACAGGCATGGATCTCTTCTATGCCGGTTTCAGTAACGATCTGTTGCCACTTAAACTGCTGCGTAACGCCGGCCTCAAGCTGGCGGATATCAATACTCCGGTTAAGCAGCAAGTGCTCAAGTATGCGCTGGGGCTGAGATAACCCCGGTCGATTTGTTGATTGTCGCAAGAGAGTGCTAAAATGCCGCGTTTTTATAAGAATGCGGCATTTTTCATTGGCTTTTATGCCGGGTTTTGGCCTGTAACGGTCAAGCTTCAAGAGCGGTGAATATTTGCCTGGCCACCTCTGGCCTTCGCAGAACTTCTCGTTGAATAAACAGACTGATAGAGACTGATGACAGAGATTAAACTTATCGTCGGGCTGGCCAATCCCGGCGCCGAGTATGCCCAGACCCGCCATAATGCCGGTGCCTGGTATGTGCAGGAGCTGGCCAGAGGTTGCGGTGCCCAGCTCAGTGCCGACAGCAAGTATTTTGGCCTGACTGCCAGAGTTACACTCAAGGGCCGCGATGTGCGCCTGCTGATCCCTTCCACTTATATGAACCTGAGTGGTAAGTCGGTGGCGGCATTGGCGAACTTCTTCCGTATTCAACCGGAGGAGATTTTGGTGGCCCACGATGAGCTGGACATGCCGCCGGGTGTGGCCAAGTTCAAGCTTGGCGGTGGTCATGGCGGCCATAACGGCCTCAAGGATATTATTGCCAAGCTGGGCAATAACAAGAATTTTTATCGTCTGCGGATTGGCATAGGTCATCCCGGAGACAAGAATAAAGTCAGTGGCTATGTGCTTGGCAAGGCGCCGAGTACTGAGCAGTCGCTGATCGATGCCGCGGTAGATGAAGCGGTGCGCGCCACAGATATCCTCTTTGCCGAGGATATGACCAAGGCGATGCACAGGCTGCACTCCTTTAAAGCGGTCTAAGATTATCCAGGCGTCAGACGCCTGTTTCATTATCCTGTCCGGGGCCGAGTGCGCCGGGCTCAAATTAGAGAGAAAGGTAAACATCATGGGTTTTAAATGCGGCATCGTTGGTCTGCCAAACGTCGGTAAGTCAACTCTGTTCAATGCGTTAACCAAGGCTGGCATCGAAGCGGCAAACTTTCCCTTCTGTACCATAGAACCCAACACTGGTGTGGTGCCAGTGCCGGATGCTCGTCTGGACGCCCTGGCTGAAATCGTTAAGCCTGAGCGGGTTCTGCCGACCACTATGGAGTTTGTGGACATTGCCGGTCTGGTTGCCGGGGCATCCAAGGGCGAAGGTCTGGGTAACAAGTTCCTGGCCAACATCCGTGAAACCGATGCTATCGGCCATGTAGTGCGTTGCTTCGAGAATGACAATATTGTTCACGTGGCCAACAAGGTTGACCCAGCCGGTGATATTGAAGTGATCAATACCGAACTGGCACTGGCGGATCTCGACAGTGTTGAGCGCGCCATACTGCGTCAGCAAAAACGTGCCAAGGGTGGCGATAAAGACGCCAAATTTGAAGTCGAAGTGTTGGAAAAACTCAAGCCGGTACTGGACGAAGGCCATATGCTGCGCACTCTGGATTTGAGCCCGGAAGAACTGGACGCCGTGGCTTACCTGAACCTGCTGACGCTCAAGCCAACCATGTATATTGCCAACGTTTCTGAAGATGGCTTCATTAATAATCCGCATCTGGATACAGTGCGCGCCATTGCCGAAAAAGAAAATGCCGTTGTGGTGCCTGTGTGCGCCGCTATCGAGTCAGATCTGGCGGAAATGGATGAGGAAGAGCGCAGTGAGTTCCTCGAAGAACTGGGCCTGGAAGAGCCAGGGCTTGATCGGGTGATCCGCGCCGGTTACGAATTGCTGACACTGCAAACCTACTTTACTGCCGGGGTGAAAGAAGTACGTGCCTGGACTGTGAGCGTAGGTTCTACCGCACCGCAGGCGGCCGGTAAAATTCACACCGACTTTGAGCGTGGCTTTATTCGGGCTCAGGTTATGGCCTATGATGACTTTATTCAGTACAAGGGCGAAGCCGGTTGTAAGGAAGCAGGTAAGTTGCGGGTGGAAGGGAAAACCTATATCGTCAAAGACGGCGATGTGATGCACTTCCTGTTTAACGTATAAAGTGACTCTAAATGGGCGATAGAACACGGATTTGCATATCTGTTGCCCAGTTTGATGGGTTTATAGGCAAACGGCGGGGGCGGCGGGATTTAGCCTAAAAAAGCTGTTGACCTGAATAACCTGAATAAGCATAATACGCCCCGTTCCTCGGCACGGGGAACAGCAAAGTTATCGTGGCTATGTAGCTCAGCTGGTTAGAGCACAGCACTCATAATGCTGGGGTCGCAGGTTCAAGTCCCGCCATAGCTACCATCCTTCTTGGGATGTCAAAACAAGAGACACTGCGGGAGTGGTGAAATTGGTAGACACGCCAGATTTAGGTTCTGGTGCCGCAAGGTGTGAGAGTTCAAGTCTCTCCTCCCGTACCATATCTGTCTCTTATTGAAATAGCTTTGATTATTGGTGGGGTATCGCCAAGCGGTAAGGCACCGGGTTTTGATCCCGGCATTCCCAGGTTCGAATCCTGGTACCCCAGCCATCTTTACCAAGTTTATATATTGGGGTATCGCCAAGCGGTAAGGCACCGGGTTTTGATCCCGGCATTCCCAGGTTCGAATCCTGGTACCCCAGCCATAAACGCTAAAGAGAAAAAATACAGTGGCTATGTAGCTCAGCTGGTTAGAGCACAGCACTCATAATGCTGGGGTCGCAGGTTCAAGTCCCGCCATAGCTACCATGTTTCTTTAGCAGCAAACTTGGTCTTCACGAGTCTTAAGATTCGTATCGGTTAATACCGACCCTGATGGGGTATCGCCAAGCGGTAAGGCACCGGGTTTTGATCCCGGCATTCCCAGGTTCGAATCCTGGTACCCCAGCCATATTCAACGAAAGAGCCCGTCATAGACGGGCTTTTTTGTATCTGTTTTTCATCGTTTGAACTTTTCAGCTATTGGCATATCGGCGGGATAGAGTCCCAATGCCGTGAAAGGCCATGCCCTCAGCCACGTTATTTGCGCCAATGGCCCTCGGCGGCTCCGAAGGGGGAATTGGTGCATTCTGTGGGAATGGAGTAGCTTGAAACATTAGAAGTGTCCGCAGACATACACCTCATTTCCAGGCACAGGCGGAACTGTGACCGTCGAAAACAGGGCCGAATTTTGTTCCCGACAAATTCGGCATTTCCTACGTCCTTGTAGGTCAGATGTTTTCGTCGAGGCTACATGGACGTATTCACAACAACATCCCTGTTTAACGGCCAGCTCGTCATCCATGACTCGCGCTCGAAAGCATGTTGCTATGCAACTCTCGCCGTGTCACAGGATCGCCTGTGCGAAAGGCGCACCGCAGGTGATTGGCCACAACTTAGCTAGCCGCTAGGATCAAGTTCATTGGTGAGTTTTGGCTTAAAGCCATGATATCCGCTGTGGCAGCGGGTTAAAGTCGTGGAGCAAATGCATCCATGCACAAGGGCCAGTTCGCCACCCCTGGCTCTCGCTCGTAGCCAGTCGCTACGCGACACTCGCCGCCCCACACCCGACCAAGAAGGGATCAACAGCAATCCCCTCTTGGATCTCCCTTGCCGCCCCACACGGTGTCGAAAGCCCCTCGGCCTAATGG
>NZ_JBKORF010000042.1:0-120630 GCF_047314685.1 Shewanella sp. BJSY2023SW001 | reverse complement strand
AAGCCCCACGTTAACGTGGGCACCATTGGTCACGTTGACCATGGTAAAACCACTCTGACTGCTGCTATCTCAACTGTACTGTCTAAGACTTACGGTGGTGAGGCTCGTGACTTCGCAGCGATCGATAACGCTCCAGAAGAGCGTGAGCGCGGTATTACCATCAATACCTCTCACATCGAGTATGACACTCCAACTCGTCACTACGCTCACGTAGACTGCCCAGGTCACGCTGACTATGTTAAAAACATGATCACCGGTGCTGCCCAGATGGACGGCGCAATCCTGGTAGTAGCTTCTACTGACGGCCCAATGCCACAGACTCGTGAGCACATCCTGCTGTCTCGTCAGGTAGGTGTACCTTTCATCATCGTATTCATGAACAAGTGTGACATGGTAGACGATGAAGAGCTGCTGGAACTGGTAGAGATGGAAGTTCGTGAACTGCTGTCTGAGTACGATTTCCCAGGTGATGACCTGCCAGTAATTCAGGGCTCAGCTCTGAAAGCTCTGGAAGGCGACGCTCAGTGGGAAGCCAAGATCATCGAACTGGCTGAAGCACTGGATTCTTACATCCCTGAGCCAGAGCGTGATATCGATAAGCCATTCCTGCTGCCTATCGAAGACGTATTCTCAATCTCTGGTCGCGGTACTGTAGTAACAGGTCGTGTAGAGCGCGGTATCATCAAAGTTGGTGACGAAGTAGAAATCGTGGGTATCCACGACACTACCAAGACTACCTGTACTGGTGTAGAAATGTTCCGTAAGCTGCTGGACGAAGGTCGTGCCGGTGAGAACTGCGGTATCCTGCTGCGTGGTACCAAGCGTGATGAAGTAGAGCGTGGTCAAGTACTGGCTAAGCCTGGTTCAATCACTCCACACACCAAGTTCGAATCAGAAGTTTACGTACTGTCTAAAGAAGAAGGTGGTCGTCACACTCCATTCTTTAAAGGCTACCGTCCACAGTTCTACTTCCGTACAACTGACGTGACCGGTACTATCGAACTGCCAGAAGGCGTAGAGATGGTAATGCCAGGCGACAACATCAAGATGGTTGTTACTCTGATCTGCCCAATCGCGATGGACGAAGGTCTGCGCTTCGCAATCCGTGAAGGTGGCCGTACAGTTGGTGCTGGTGTTGTAGCCAAGATCATCGCTTAATTGCGAGATAGGTTACTTTGAAAAGGAAGCTTCGGCTTCCTTTTTTGTTTTATAACCAAGTTACTTACACGCTTTGCTTCCTTCCTTTTATGCGCCAACGCTTAATTAATCCGGGATAGAGGATTTCTGCCTTAAGCTGTACCTTCATTTAAAGGGCTCACAGGGTTACGAGCCTGAATTGCACATAAATTCAACCTGCGCTTGTCGTGCACTAAAAACAGCTTGTTATTCATAAAGCTCACCTGAGCCTTGGATGGTTTGATGTCACCGAGACTTTGAACCTGGGTTAGTGCCAGTTCAAAGGCGCTTTGCTCCTCGGTCAGTGAATGGCACTCGAAACGATTGTTACCCTTGGTTCTTAACCACAACTGTGGCCCACAATTGCTGAAGCGGGCGCTGCCTGGCGCCAGACGGCGAGACGACTGCAATAGAAGATCTTTTTCCTGACCACTGCCGAGCATTTTGGAAAGCTTGCCCAAGAGGCTATCCGGCAGGCCATATTTGTATTCTGCCAATATAGTATCTTGAGTGCCTGGTGCCGATTGCCCCTGACAGAGGCAGAAAATCTGTTTGTCACAGACCTGGATCGCTTCAAGCCAGAGTGGGCTGCCTGGCTTTAAGGCGGTGAGCTCAGGTTCGTCCGGCTCCTTGTATCTGTTGACCAAGTGACAGTGATCGTCTTTGATAAATAGCCAGGAAATGGCTCGGCCCTTACGGGTATTGGGGGAACTCATTCGCAGTAGCAGTTGGTTGTCATCCAGCGGACAAAGCTGCAATGGCAGAAAGTGGAAGTGTTGCTGCTCCACAGTCATGGAAAGCACGTCCGGATTGGCAAAGGGGTAGTGCTGCGCCTGATCTTCTGCCGGTGACTGCCAGATCCAGAGCCCGGTTTCATCCACCAAGGTGAGTTGTTGATGCCAGAGGCAGACCTGGGGATGCCCCTTAAATTGAGTGAGATCCAGCAGCAAGCTGGGGGAGTCGGCCTCGGTAGGCCAAATGGCCAGCAGCGGCTTACCCTCAGACTCATCCCACAGAGTTAACGCCAGTAGTTCTGGGGCCAGGAAGCGGGCAGCCTCCAGTAACCAGCCTTTGTGGTTGAAATCCCACTCTCTGATGATACGGCTCTTGAGTCTGTGCATGAGATCTCCGGCAATAACAGCATTGGCATTGATTGTCGCAGAAACTGTGCAATAGATCTGCTACGAAAACAGAAATTTATCGACCTGTTTATCGGGAAACTTTGATCTGTTCCAGGCGCTATTCGACTGTGGGACTTGGCGGAGTTCAAAAGCTCCCGGGCACTAACGCCCCGGGCATTAACTCATAGTCACGACAGCGGGTAGCAGTTTGCCGGCGCGCCAGGAAAGAGGCAAAAGGCGTTTTATGTCCTAAACTTCTTTATGCCTGCTACTCAGCCACAGAGATCCCCATGACAAATAACAAGCGGCTCGAAACGCCCACGACTCTGGATGTACTCGATTCGGCCCAATGGCTGCATATCTCGGAAACGGTAAAACTCTTGTTGTTGTCGATAGCCCAGATAGAGTTGACCCTGACTGACGGTGAACACAATGTCACCGGTTTAGGGAGTCTGTTTACCGACATGGCGGAGCAATTGCGTGAGGTGAATGCCTGGTTGGAAACTCAGGAGAATACTCCGGCCGAGATCCTTGATCACGGTCGCCATCTGGCCGGTAAGGTCAATGAAGGCATAGTAGCTTTTCAGTTCTATGATCGTCTGTCACAAAGGCTCAACCATGTGGTGACCGGGCTGGCGCTGACTGAAGAAGTTCTGCGGGATGAGCATAGTCGCACCTCGGAACATGCCTGGAAAATGTTACAGCGTACGATTAAGTCGACATACTCGCTGGACTGTGAACGCAAAATGTTTGATCTTGTGCTGCAGGGAATGCCACTACACGAGGCTTTGAGCCAGTATCAAGATGAACATCTCAAGCAAAACAACAACCATATCGAACTCTTCTGACTTTCTACGCCTGTTTATTATTTCCCTGGCTCTGGCCTGGCAACCCGCCTGGGCCGGCAAGGCCTCCTTTAGCCAATTCTGTGAAGCGCTCAATGGCCATTGGCAGGGGGATGGCGCCCAAAGGGGGCAAACCCCGAAGGAGCTCAGCCTGGATGCCATCTGCAGTAAAGATAAGCGACAGTTGTTACTCAGCGTCAGTGAGGGCGTGCGCCACCCCCTGAGTGAAACCTGGTGGTTTCGAGACCAAGATCCCAGTGTGGGGCTCTGGTACTTTGACGGTGTGACCGAAGAACGCTTTCAATCCTTCACCCTTTACCATCAGGGCGGCGGATTTTCCCTGCTGGGTGAAGGGCGGTCCGGTGGACGTCCGGCGCTGATCCAACTGCTATTCGAAGCCGACAATGACGGCTGGCTCTGGCGCCAGAATCTGCACTATCTGGATGAGGACTCGGATAGCTATCAAACCTACAGAGCCATCTCACTGCAACATCGCTGATTTATTTAGCGCCGCTGAAACCCTGTTGACGCCATGCTTCATAGCTGATGATAGCCACTGCGTTGGAAAGGTTCAGGCTGCGGCTAGAGGGCACCATAGGGATCCTCAGTCTGTGCTCTGCAGCAATGCTCTGCAATATTTCCTGAGGCAGGCCACGGCTCTCTGGGCCAAACAAAAGCACATCCCCTTGCCGATACTCGAGCTCAGAATGTGGCCGGCTGCCTTTGGTGGTGCAAGCCAAAATACGTTTGCCCGCCATGGCCGCGAGAAAATGCGGGAAATCCGGGTAGCGGTTTACCCGGGTCAGATCGCCATAATCCAGCCCGGCCCGGCGCAGTTTTTTCTCTTCCAGATCAAAACCCAAAGGCTCTATCAGGTGTAGCTCGCAGCCGTTGTTGGCGCAGAGACGGATAATGTTGCCGGTATTGGGGGCAATTTCGGGTTCATAGAGGGCGATGTGGAACACGGGTTGACCTTATTGCATGCAGATGCGGGCATTATACCATTCCGCTAAGGAGTGTACTCTCTCAGTGAGAATGCAAAGTCGCTAGAAAGTAAAAAAGCCCCTTAAGGGGCTTTTTCAGGCGAGGTAATTGCTTACATCTCGTATTTGACAGTCAGGTAATAGAAGCGACCTATGTTGTCATAGCTGGCGCTGCCGGTACCTGTACCAGTGGTGCTGCCTGGCAGGTCACGGTCGAATGCGTTGTCTATCCCGAGACCGAACTCCAGACCATTGTCCATGGTGTAGGTGGCATACAAGTCGGTAACACTGTATGAACCATAGCTCATGACATTGGAGTAAGGCACGTCATAGTCGGCGTTGAACTGCGGAGTATACAGATCTACCGAGTCCAGATAACGTGTCTTCCAGTTCAGGTTCCAGGCGTCGTAGCTGTAGTTCAGTACCAACTGACCTTGCCACTGTGCTTCACCTATCGTGCCGGCATACTCTTCATAATCGGAGGAATCATCCTGGAAGGGATATTCGTTGCGCTCGATTAGATAGGTACCCAGTAGGTTGGTGCGCAGGTCACCGCCAAATAGCGGGAAGTCATAACCGATTTCGAAGTCGACCCCTGAGGCTTCCTGCTTGGCTATATTCTGCACAATCTGAGTGATGTTAGTGATCTCGTGTGAGGTGGCGTCACGGGTGAGCAAATCACAGTATTGGTTGTTGACCCCTGTGGGGGAGTCGATACAGCGATTGATAATATCCTGAGCAGCGATATTGGCGATAGCATCTGTGATTTCAATGTTCCAGTAATCCACCGTCATCACCAGACCTTCAACGAATGAAGGCTGATAAACCAGACCGACAGTGTAGCTGTCAGACTCTTCAGGCTCCAACTGGTCATTACCACCGGAAACCCCTTCGAGGGTTGCGCTGTCATAGCTGGAATCGAAATCAGTTGGTACCCCGAGTGCGGCGCAGTTGGCAGCACGAATCGCTCGTTGCTCTGGAGTTACCTTGGCCAGTTCGCTGGTTTTACAGGTGTCATCAACATTGAAGAAGTTCTGACCTTGGGCACCATAGTATTCGCTGATGTTAGGGGCGCGCAGAGCGGTAGACAGAGTCGAACGCAGGCGCAGCGAATCTATGATGGTCCAGTCCAGACCCAACTTCCAACTGGTAGCATCGCCAATGGTGGAGTAGTCAGCGTAGCGGACCGCGCCATCCAGAGTCAGGTTCTGGATACCAGGTAGGTCTTCCAGCAGCGGCACAGAGATCTCGGCATAGATTTCTTTGACATCGAAATCACCGCCTTCACTCTGCAGGGCGTTAAAGAAGGTGGCGCCGGTAGCGGCAAATGGATCTTCGTTGTTCTGACTCTTTTCCTTGCGGTATTCGATACCGGAAGCGAAACCTACCATACCGGCAGGCAGCTCAAACAGGGCAGAGTTGGACATAGAGCCGCCGATTACATACTGCTCGATTTTGAATTTACCTGTAGTGGTAGTACTGAACCAGTCGGCAGCTTCGCGGGTTACCGCTCCGTCACCAAACAGATTGACGGGCACACAACCTGCGGCCTGGGCATCTGTGTCACGACAGACAATTTCGCCGCTGACAGGATCGCGAATAGCATCTACAGACTGCTGGAAATTTTTATAGATCAAGTTGTTGTAATTGGTACGGGTCTGCTCTGTCTGACCATAGATGGCATAGGCTTCCATCTCCCAATCTTCCAGCACTATACCATTTAGACCGAGCACATACCTTTGGGTGGTACGCTCATCATCTTCGGTGCGGGGACCCAGATCCGACATAAAGCGGTTGACTACCACAGAGTCTGAGCCGACCTGATCCATCAAAGCGCCAAGTTCATCGGAAACGTAGGGGTTATCACGGGTTACTGTCGTATAGTCATCTCTGAAGAAGAAGAACGCCGGTTGCCCTGAAGTGGTGGCATTGGTTCGGCTCCACTTAGCCTCGAAATAACCGTTCAGGTTATCGGTAAAGTCATAGTTGGTCTTGAAGTTGATGGTGGTACGATCAAACTCGGGCTGCAGTTCTTCCCACTGACGCAGGTTGATATAGTCACAACCCTCACCGGCACATTTTATACCGTCCGTGATTTCACCTAGACCAATAGTTTTCGGAGTACCGTCCGGGTTGAAGCTATAATAACCCGGTGTTCCGCCATAGAAGCCAACAACACCGGCATTATTGATCCCCCAGTAACCGGCATTTGGCAGCAGCTGCTTAACAGTGCTGTCATCGATAGTATTATTGAGCTCGCTCCAAGAAACCGCTGTTTGGTCACGTTCCAGCATTCCGAGGCGATCTTGCTGTGAGTATTCGACCGAGATAGCCGCGTTACCGCGATCATTATCAAAGTTGGAACCATAGGCCAGACTGAAGCGCTGGTTATTGTAGTCGCTGTCATCGGCAATACCGGCGGCAGCAGAGGCTGAGAAGCCTTCAATCTTCTTCTTCATCTTGAAGTTAACAACACCGGTAACCGCATCGGCACCGTAAATCGCCGAGGCGCCACCAGTGATGATTTCAACACTATCGACCCATTCGGTTGGAATGGTGTTCACGTCGACAGAGGATGTGCCTGGGCTACTGGCCACATGACGCTTGCCATCGACCAGTACCAGGGTTCTGGCTGCGCCCATGCCACGCAGATCCAACAAGTTCAGACCGGCAGTACCGATAGAGCTTCCCGAGTTGGCCAGTGAGTAAGTGTTTGCCAGAGCTGGCAGTTCGTTGAGTGCTTCACCTATGTTAACGGCCCCTGTTTTAATCAGAGACTCGCCCGAAATAACGGTAACCGGGCTGGGGGCAATAGCGCCCTCACGCATAATGCGTGAACCTGTTACCTGGATTTTTTCAATCTGCTGCTCATTTTGTTCCTCTGCCATGGCCGGAGAGGCCACTGCCAGAGAAGCAAAACCCGTTGCTGCAAAAAGTGAAAAGCGAATGGCGTTCGCCAGCAATTTCTCTTTTAACATACCAACTCCCTATGAAATTGTTTAGATATTGTTATTTATGTTTCTTGTTGTAGCTAAACAATACTAGTATTTGTGAAAATCTCTTTCAATAGTTGATCTGTTGATATTCTTTGTATTCGCAAATGTTAATTTAATGCATTAGTTTTGTGCAATGAAAAGCCCGACAGAAGCCGGGCTTGTTTTGACTGTGTTTGATTTAGAAGAAACCCAAGGGACTGGTGGAGTAACTCACCAGCAGATTTTTGGTATTTTGGTAGTGAGACAGCATCATTTTGTGGGTCTCCCGGCCGATACCTGACTTCTTGTATCCTCCGAAAGCGGCATGTGCCGGATAGGCATGATAGCAGTTGATCCAGACTCGTCCTGCTTGGATCCCCCGCCCCATACGCTGTGCCCGATTCATATCCCGGGTCCAGACGCCGGCACCCAAACCATACTGAGTGTCGTTGGCAATGCTGAGTGCTTCTGCTTCATCTTTGAAGGTGGTTACAGCCACCACTGGGCCAAAGATCTCCTCCTGAAATACCCGCATCCGGTTATGGCCGCTGAGTATTGTCGGGGTAACATAATAGCCCTGACTCCGGGAACCCGGCAGGCTGTTGGCCTGACCGCCAAGCAGTACTTTGGCGCCTTCATTGCGGCCAATTTCCAGATAGCTGAGAATCTTGTCAAACTGCTCCTGTGACGCTTGAGCGCCGACCTGAGTGTCGGTATCCAGCGGATCTCCCTGTTTGATACTCTGGGCTCTGGCGATGACCCGCTCGATAAACTTGTCGTAGATGGACTCCTGGATCAGTACCCGGCTGGGGCAGGTGCAGACTTCACCCTGGTTGAAAAAGGCCAGCAACATGCCTTCGACCGCCTTATCCAGATAGTCGTCTTCCTGTTCCAGGACATCGGCGAAATAGATGTTGGGGGATTTTCCGCCCAGCTCAACGGTCGAGGGGATCAGTGACTCGGCGGCGCACTTGAGTATGTGATAACCCACTTCGGTTGACCCCGTGAAAGCCAACTTGGCGATGCGTTTGCTGGTGGCCAACGCTTGACCCGCCTCGGCGCCAAAGCCGTTGACGACATTAAGCACCCCGGCAGGCAGCAAATCTTGAATCTGCTCCAGCAGTACCATGATGGAAACCGGTGTCTGCTCCGCCGGCTTGAGTACGATACAGTTGCCGGCCGCCAGTGCCGGGGCTATCTTCCAGGCCGCCATCAAGAGTGGAAAGTTCCAGGGAATGATCTGCCCAACCACGCCCAAAGGTTCGGGAAAGTGATAGCTGACCGTGGTGGCATCAATATCGGCAGCACTGCCTTCCTGCGCGCGAATACAGCCGGCAAAGTAACGGAAGTGGTCCACCAACAGGGGTAAATCGGCATTGAGGGTTTCCCTGACCGCCTTACCGTTTTCCCAGGTTTCGGCCACTGCCAGCATCTCCAACCTCTGCTCTACTCGATCGGCAATGCGCAGTAACAGATTGGCCCGTTCGGTGACTGAAGTCTTACCCCAGCTCTCTTTGGCGGCATGGGCCGCATCCAACGCCAGCTCGATATCCCGGGCATCAGAGCGGGCGGCCTGACAGAAGACTTCGCCGGTGACCGGGGTACGGTTATCAAAGTATTGTCCGCCAACCGGCGCGAGCCACTTTCCACCAATAAAATTGTCGTACTTGTCCTTGAACTGCAGCAGGGCACCCTGAGTGCCGGGTTGGGCATAAATCATGGTGAGTTTCCTCGTCTTGTTGAAAGGTTTTTCTTGTATTTATCTGTTCGGCCACAGCGGCCTTGGCTCAGGTAAACGCAAAGGCCGGGCCAGTGTTAGCCTGCTTGTTCATTTATTGTGCTAACAGTATGATGAAAAACTAAATTTGCGATTGCTGTATCTTGGCGTGGTGCCGGGTACTCGAGTTGTCTATCGCGCAAACTGTGGCAAAAAGGTACACACAGGTGTACCAGAATGGAGCAGGGCTATGACACTCAAGACCCATTCCCAATCCTGGTTATCGGCTTCCTGGCAACGTTGCCAGGGGGCTGGGCTCAATCCCGCTGCCATACCCGATGAACTCAGGCTCAATACTGCTGCTCTTGATGAGCGGCGCCAGCGCCATGGCCGGCTGCTGCAAGCCGTGGAGCACAGTGCTCTGCCACTGTTCAATCAACTTATGGGGCGAACCCAGAGTCGGCTCATCCTCTCGGATCCTCAAGGTTTTGTGCTGCAGCACTGGGGCGTGAGCCGCTACTCACAAAAGCTGGCCAATATTGCCCTGGATACCGGGGTCAACTGGCTGGAGCAATACAAGGGAACCAATGCCATAGCCGCGGCACTCAGCGAACGCCAGTGTGTTTCGGTTATCGGTGAGCAGCACTTTATCAAGAGCCACAGATTTATGAGTTGCACCGCCAGCCCGCTGTTCTCCCCGGACGGTGAGTTGCTGGGAGCCTTGGATATCACCAGTGAGCAGCAAATCCATACCCCAAAGACAGCCATTTTGGTGTCCAGTTTGGCGCAGCAGTTGGAGCTGGCCTTATTGTGCCGACTTCCCGGCGCTGCTGTTCGATTGGATCTGGCGCCGCAGCAGGCCCTGCTGCATTCAGGTTGGCAAGGCGTGTTGGTGCTCGACCTTGATGGACGGGTGCTGGGCGCCAACCCTATGGCAAGGCAACTACTCAAAGGCATCAACCTGGGCCAAATTCACCAGGCCTTGTCCCCTCAGGTATTGAGCCGGGGCAGCGGCCGCTTGCAGCAGGGATTGGTGTTCAGAACCCAGGCGTTGGAGCAGCCTCAACATACCAAGCCTGTGGTTCGAGCGAGCCAGAGCCGAGAAAGCCAGAGCAGAGAAAGCAGCGCTGCTTTTAAAGAACCCAGGTTGGATCAAGCCTGGCAGCAGGCGCGTAAGGTGTTGGTACGAAATATCCCTTTGCTGATCCTCGGGGAAACCGGAGTGGGCAAGGAGCAGTTTGTCAAACAGCTGCATGTGCAAAGTTCCAGGCATCAGCAGCCTTTTGTGGCGGTTAACTGCGCCGCGATCCCGGCGGAGCTGGTGGAATCAGAGCTGTTTGGTTATCAGGCGGGTGCCTTTACCGGAGCTTCCAGGCAGGGATATGTCGGCAAAATACGTCAGGCGCACCAGGGATCCCTGTTTCTGGATGAAATAGGCGAGATGCCCCTGGCGGCCCAGAGCCGTTTGCTTAGGGTGTTGCAGGAGCGCGAGGTGGTGCCCATTGGCAGTAATCAGGCACATAGCGTCGACATTCAGGTGATTGCCGCCACTCATATGGACTTACCGGCATTGGTGCAGCAGGGGGCCTTTCGCGCCGATCTCTATTACCGGCTCAATGGTTTGCAGGTCACACTGCCTGCATTGCGCCAGCGAAGCGACCTGCGGCGTCTGATCCACAAATTGCACCAGCGCTATCGAGTTCGGCCCCAAAGCCTGTGTCCTTTGCTGGAGCAGCGATTGCTGGAATATCATTGGCCGGGAAACCTACGGGAGCTGGATAACCTGATGCAGGTAGCCTGTTTGATGGCCGAAGAGTTCCCTGAACTCAACTGGCAAACGCTGCCTGAAAGTCTGCAGCAGACCTTGGTGGCTACAGAAGAGACTGTGACCGATTTGGTACCCGCGCCGGGCAACAATCTGCACCGCCAAATGCAGACGCAAATTCGCGACACCTGGCTGGCTTGCAATGGTAACGTCAGTGAAGCGGCACGCCGCTTGGGGATTAGCCGCAACACCCTATACCGTAAGCTTAAGGCGTTGGCGCTGAAGTAGTTTTAGATGTTGGTATTTCGTTAATAATTCCGCAGTGGTAGAGCCAAGTAATGAGGCCAGGGCAACAGATTGGGATTATCGAATGTGAACCAAGCTGCGAAATAACCCATGAGTTGCACGCCTCGACACTCTGCTAATGCTCTTGTGTCCCGTCGCGTTTTTTTCCATTAGTCTTGAATTTGTATTTTTAACAGCAGGAGCGGTAATCATGTTTAAGGCACTGGTATTGACCCAAAACGATAAACGGACCCAGGCTCAAGTCACTCAGTTGCAAGACAGCGATCTGCCTGAGGGGGATGTTCTGGTCGATGTTGCCTACAGTTCGCTGAACTACAAAGACGGCCTGGCGGTGACCGGGCTTGGCAAGATTATCCGTCAATTCCCCATGGTACCGGGTATCGACTTTGCCGGTGTGGTGCGAGAGTCGGCCCATCCTGACTATCAGCCAGGCGATGAAGTGATCCTCACCGGCTGGGGCGTTGGTGAAAACCATTGGGGTGGCATGGCCGAGCGTGCCAGAGTCAAGGGTGACTGGCTGGTGCCTATGCCACTGGGTTGCACAGCCGCCAAGTCGATGATGATAGGCACCGCCGGCCTCACGGCCATGCTGTGTGTACAAGCGTTGCAGCAAGCTGGGATCAAACCGGAAGATGGCGAGGTGCTGGTAACCGGCGCCAGTGGTGGTGTCGGCTCGGTGGCCGTGACGCTGCTGGCTAAACTCGGCTTTAAGGTTGTCGCCAGCACAGGTCGCCTGGAGCAGAATGCGGCCTGGCTCAAGCAGCTTGGCGCCAGCGATTTAATTGAGCGCAGCGAGCTTGAGCAGGATGCCAAACCACTGGATAAGCAGCGCTGGGCCGCCGTAGTGGATACCGTAGGGAACAAGGTGCTGGCCAGCGCATTATCACAGCTGAATTATGCTGGGGTTGCCGCGATTTGCGGCCTGGCGGGTGGCTTTGCCCTGCCAACCACGGTAATGCCCTTTATTCTTCGTGGCGTCAGCCTACTGGGAATCGACTCGGTGCAGTGCCCGGCCGCCAAGCGCCGCGCTGCCTGGGAGCAGATAGTGGCTTTACTGCCTGAGAGTTACTATCAAGAGGCTTGCCATGAAATCACTCTGGAGCAGGTCCCCGAGGCCGCAGCGCAAATCGTTAAAGGTGAAATCAGCGGCCGCACTCTGATTAAAGTCGGCTGATCCTCGCCTAAAGGGGCCTCTGGGCCCCCAACAGTTTGTTGTGACTTGTCCTGAATACAGTTAGGCCCCAGCAATACGGCTTCAACCCAGCTTTTATGTTTATATTCATTCTATTGAGTCAGTGCTTGGCTAACTTTGCCTTAGATTAGTTTTTGAGCTTGAGAAAGAGCCAAAGTCATAGCGGTTTATCAGTCGCTCTCATTTCCCCCCTGATTTCATGCCTGTCTTGTGGGCTGCGGCGAAGTTTGGAAACCGTTCCAAAGAATGTCACTTGTCCGGCTTTACAGTTAAAACCCAAGCCAGATGTCATTTTTAAATGTTGCCCTTTTGTTTAAAAAGCAACTGACGCTTAACTCCCGTTTTGGAATTGATTCCACCCCTAAGATGCCAGTGTCGATTAAAACGAAAAAGGTGATGACAGATGAGCAAAGTAGATCTGCTGGGACGCCGTAACTTTATTAAGGGCGTTGGCGCCGCTGCCGGAGTTGCCGTGGCTGCTCCCGTATTGGCTGTATCGGAAAAAGCCACGGATGTGATTTGGGATAAAGAAGTTGAAGTGCTGATTATCGGTTCAGGGTTCGCCGGTTTGGCAGCGGCCATTGAGGCGACCCGCAAAGGCGCCAAAGATGTGCATATCTTTGAAAAAATGCCTTATTTCGGTGGTAACTCTGCTATTAACGGTGGCTTGTTCGCCGCGCCGGGTACACCTATGCAGCAACAGGAAGGTGTCAAGGACTCAGTAGAACAGATGGTTGCCGATCAGTTGAAATCGGGCAGGGGTATCGCCGATGAGGAACTGCTGCGTCATGTGGCTTCACACGCGGTGGAAGCCTTGCAGATGACCCTGGATGCCGGCGCCGAATACCATCCTTACCTGCAACAATTGGGGGGGCACTCGGTTGCCCGTACTTATCAAACCGCGGTCAGTTGCGGTGCAGGTATTACCCAGCCTTTGTATAAAGAGTGCCAGCGGATAGGAGTCAAGACCCATAACCGCTCCAAGTTTGAGGGCTTTGTCCTCGGCAAGGATGGTCGCATCGAAGGGGTGAAGATGCGTCAGGGTTATTACTTCGGCGAAGAGGACTCTGGCAAGTTGGTGTATATCAAGTCCAAGCGCGGTGTCTTGATGGCAACCGGTGGCTTTGCCCAGAATATTGGCCTGCGAATGGCGCAGGATCCGACTCTGACCCATGAAGTGGGTTGTACCAATACTCCCGGCGCCACAGGTGAAGGTATGTTGGAGATGTTCCGTCTCGGCGCTGTGCCTGTGCATCTGGCACATATTCAGTCCGGGCCCTGGGCCTCCCCCGATGAGGGCGGTTTTGGTTATGTCTCCAACTATTCCATCTTCAACTTCCCTCATTCAATAGCGATTAACCGCATGACAGGTAAGCGCTTTATGAATGAAATTGCCGACCGCAAGACCCGAGCCGATGCCGAGTTGGCCTGTCGCGACGAGAAGGGCAATCCGCTGCCACCTATCTTGATCACCAGCTACAAGGACTCCAAACAGCACCCCAATACCGCCAAGGTGCTCAAATACAATGTGGGTTGGAAGTTTGACTCACTGGAGGCTCTGGCCAAACACTTTGAGGTGCCTTTGAAACCGCTTAAGGCACAAATCGAAGAGTACAACCGCTACGTCAAGAGCGGTGAAGACAAGCAGTTTGGCAAGAACATGACCAAGGCAAAAGATAAGTATATTGAAGCGCCTTTCACTGTGGTGCGTCTGTGGCCCAAGGTGCACTACTGCCAGGGCGGAGTCCAGGTGAACACCAAGGCTGAAGTCAAAGACAGCCTCACAGGTAAGCCGGTTGCCGGACTCTATGCCGCAGGGGAAGTGTGTGGCGGCATCCACGGCGTTAGCCGCCTGGGAAGCTGCTCTATCCCCGAATGTATGGTGATGGGTATGACTGCGGCCCGCAGCATGATGCAAGCCTGAATTGAACGGTGAGAGAGGACTCAATAATGAAGAAAGCAAACTTAGTATGGGCACTGCTGTTGGCAGGGCTAACTTCGGTATCGGTTCATGCCGTTCAGCAGCGCGATTATCATAAGGCAGTGATAGGCAAGGATTGCAAGGTATGTCACGACCAAGGGCTTAAGCAGTACCCTTCAGATGGTGCCTGCCTTAAGTGCCACGATGTCGATGAGCTGGCAAAAAAGACAGCCCGCAGTGGTGAGGAAAGATGGCAAAATCCTCATGACAACTTGCATTATGGTAAAGATCTGCCTTGTGTTGAGTGTCATGGTGAACACCAGCCTAAAAAACCTCTGTGCAGTAATTGCCATACCTTTAAATACGATAAACATAAGGAATAATGAAAGGGGTTATATGCTGCCTCAAGTTTCCTCCACCGGCAGCGTGACCCGTAAATATCTTTGATTAAAACAGTCCCTGCAATGGCTGTTTTAATTCTATGATAGGCTCACTTGATCACAAGTGGGCCTTTTTTGTTTGCTGGCTCACAACTCTTTTTCATTCTGTTATCTTTTTTGTTGCCTGTGTTCAGACAACATTTTTGGAATGGATTCCAAGTATATGCTTTGCCTGATATTTACTCTAAATATAATTGAGGTTCCAGGTGATGAATAAGAAACTAATATTAATTTCATTGCTGATTTCCAATACAGCGATGGCGGAAAAATTACCGGATTTTTTGGCCCTGGCTGATATTGAAAATGCAAGTTTTGTTTGTTTGGGTGAAACGCCAGAGTATTCCAAACAAGATCAAAAGTATGTCGATATTCTCTGGGATGAAACCTTGCGTTATTTAAATGGCTTTGCCCAGGCGCTTACCAATGGCGAGCAAGCTCATTGCCTGAACTCGGATGAGGCTATTTACGACACCAGTGTCGGCGGGCAAAAGTTCTGCGTAATGGATCGCCGCGATATGCAGCTGATGGTGAAAAATATCTATCAGGTATTGCACAATCCCCAAAGTGCCAAAACTTGTTTCGGGGCTCGCCGTGATGTCAATTGGATCTACAGCCCAGGTGGGGAACTGGAGCAAAAATCCCCCGTGGCTCAGTGGGCGAAACGCATGAGCTTTAATGAATTCTTCAAGCAGAAAGTCACCAATAAACAGGTGCAAAAGCAGGGAAAAATCTTTACTGATAACTTCTATAAAATGGTCACAGGTGATGAGGTGAAGATGCCATCGGCTTTCCCCTATGACATCAGCGCCAACGCCTTGCCCAACCTGTGGGCCGCTGCCGGTTGGTTCCCCATGTATGCCGAAGAAAGCAAGCGCAATGACAAGAACTACAATAATGTTCGTGGCGGTTATGCTTATGCAGAGATCTTCGGTCACTGGGGACTACTGAGAATTGACAGCATCAATGGTGAGAAAGTCGGCGCCGAAGTAGGTATGACAGTACAGTCGGTCGATACTCTTTACCCGTTTCACAACCATGCCATTTCTGAAATGTACTACAACATGAGGCTGCCGGCTTGCACCAATCAGTTCAAGAGCCTGGCAATCAAAGCCGATTCACCTTTGTTGGAAACTGTAAAAGAGAATGACAAGATGCGCCGGGTCCGCTTCGATGCCGGGCAACCCAATGTCGATGCTATGTGGCTTTCCGGCAGCAGCGAACGCGATCCCCTGTTGTATTTTCACCAGAACACCATCCATGCCTTCGATGTTGATGGTAGCTGCGAAGCCAAGCCGGAAGAGAGAGCGATAGTCTCGGTTTGGGCCAGAAGCAATGCCCACGACAAACGCAATGACTATGGTACAACACTCTTGTGTGAATCAGCGCAGCAGCCGGGTACGCCGGCCAAAAAGGGCGAAACCATTCAGTGCGATCTGAGTAAGCTCAAGTGGTAGTTAATCAAGATGAAAGCCGGCATTAGCCGGCTTTCATCTTATTCTACGGTCGTGTTTCTGTTTTTTGAGATTGGCCTTCAACAGGGCGATGAGTTGATTGCAGGCTTCAGTCTGGCTCTTCGGATTGAGATAGAGAGATTCATTGAACACGGGCAAGGGAGGGAGATCATGCTCTATGGGATCGAGGATCTGCATCTTGTCGTTGATCCTGAATTCGGCAATCGGAGCTATGCTTAAATCATTTTCAACCGCCATGCACAAGGCTTGGGGAGAGGGGGTGGAAAGCAGCACATTAATGGGTCGCATTGACAGTTGGTGGTTGGCAAACACCTGAGCTCTGATGGGGCAGTTTTCCGGGTAAAGTGCCATGGGAATCGTTTCCCGTTTATGGGCACTGCCGTTCTTGGCGGCAACCCAATGAAAACGCCGTTCGAACAGGAGCTCTCCCTGCACCGGAGGCTGCCAATGGGTCGCCACTATCAGGTCGAATTCCCCTTGATGCAACCGCTTATACAGATTGCCGCTGACATCTGTGTCTATGACCAACTCAATACAGGTGAACTCACGAACAAACTCCAGCAGGCAGTTGTCCAGATAATAGGTAATATAATCAGTGGGAACGCCGAGGCGAATCACTTCGCGATTCTGGCAGTCTTTCAGCTCATCCAAGGCTTGGGTGTTGAGTTGCATCATCTTATAGGCGTAGTTGAGCAGGGTATTGCCGGATTCGGTCAGCACTACGCCTCGATTGTCTCGGAGCAACAAGGGTTGGCCGACACTTTCTTCCAGCTTTTTGATCTGTAAGCTTAATGCTGACGGGGTGCGGCAGACTTTTTCTGCAGCCTTGGATAAATTGCCGCATTCGGCCACAGCAATAAAACTCTCGAGCAATTCTATTTTTAACATTGGCTATTGGCGTGACTCATAATGGTATCAGTATTACTCAATATCGCAGTCGCATAAAGCTTGTTACTATTTTATTGTGAAGTTGGGAGAGTTTGTATTTAAGCTTTGCTCAGGAGTGGCCAATGGGAAAATGGGAACGACGAGGAAACTTTTTGGTTGAAGTGGCGCAACGTTGTTTAAGAGGACAGAAGACTTTCGGTTTATGTCGTTCTCATCTTGTTGAAGCCAGTCAAATATCCAAAGGCACTGTATATAATCATTTCACTACAGAAACCGATCTCATGGTGGCAGTGGCTTGCAGTGAATATGAGTATTGGCTCAAGCAGGCCAAACAGGATGAAATACAATATAAAGACCCTCTGGAAAGGTTTATATTTCATCATTGTCAGCGGCTCTATGAAGTATTGTCGACAAATAAATTTGTCATTGAGCGGATAATGCCAAATCAAGCCCTGTTGCTATTGGCGACCGAGTTTTATCGGCATGGCTGTGAAAGACGTTTCGATGAATATATGCAGTGGAATGCCAAGACTATTTCCGCTGTGGGAGAGGTGCCAGGATTCGATCGGGTCGAGCTGGTGATGAGTTATCTGCGTGGCGCCATGATCAATACCGACGATGCCTGCAAGGCCCACGACGACCCGCAGCTCTATTACCAGTTCAGTTATGCGCTGATCCATCTGATGGGGCACTCAGATAAGCGCAGTCCCTCCAAACAACAGTTTGCCGCCTGGCTAAGCCGCCAACCCCGGCTTGAAGATGAGCCTGAAGGTCTCAGGCGTGTGGTAAATGGATGACGACCTCGATCCACCTTGGATACGATTGCTGGTCTGAATATGGCCGTTGTTAGTAAGGCTTATTTCTACCCATGACCCCTTGGCCTCGGCGCAGTTATTTACCTGGGCATGGCAGTAGCGAATGGCGTTGCGCAGCAGATTTTCAATCGTCAGCGACTCAAGCTTTGGGGCTATGGACTGTTCCAGCTCTTCCGGTATCAGGAAGTTAAGTTCCTTTTGCTCATCTCCGACCATCCCCTTTTGGCGTGCCAGGGCTAGCGCCAGTTCGTCTTATGGTGCTTGGATTGCCCCTGTCCCCTGGTTTTTTATTGGCAATGACGTGTTTTATTTCATAACTCCCTTGCTAAAAAGTGAGTTTATCGATTCACTATGGCACACAATGTGTTCTGTGTTGTGGAAGAGAATTTGTGGAACAACTAACCAAAACTAAAGCCGATATTTTCAAGGCCTTGGGACATCCAACGCGTCTATGGATAGTTGAACAACTTGCTGATGGCGAAAAATGTGTATGTGAATTTGTAGAGGCACTTGATGTTGATTTTTCAACGGTTTCCAAGCATCTATCCATACTTCGTACTAGGGGCATTGTCGGTATGGAAAAGCGTGGGAAGCAGATCTTCTATCATCTAGCTATGCCGTGTTTGCTTCATTCACTCAATTGTATTGATTGTTTACAGGATCACCAAATTCAGAAGTAGATCGCATTCCCGAAGTGGTTTCTTACCTATCATTTGGCTAAATAACCAAATGATAGGTGGTGTTATGTTTAAAATCAAAGTGTTAGGGTCTGGCTGTACTAAATGCCAAAAGCTGGCTGAAACTTGTTCTGCTGTGGCGGATTCTTTAGAGCTTGATTATCAGCTAGTTAAAGTTACAGATGTCGAAGAAATTATGGAGTACGGTGTGATGTCGACTCCGGCTTTGGTTATAGATGAACAAGTTAAGTTGACAGGTCGTCTTGCCAGTCCAGCGGAGATCAAGGCGTTAATGCTGGCACACATTGAATCTTCAGTGTAGAGCATAGCCAAGCCGGAATAAGCGGCTTCTTCTCCGGCTTTCCATCTAAGGAAGGTGCGAATAAGTCCTCGCGACACCTTTCCTAATAATGTAGCCACAGCTCAATGGTGGTAAATCATGATGCACCTCTTTTCTGACCTGGCGATTTGGATAACTTTTGGATTGTTAGGCATTCCTCCAGAGACCAAGCTGGCTGACGCAATACACTTTTTTATTGAAGATACCACTAAGATTTTCGCGCTGTTGATCCTGATGATTTATGTCATCGCCTTGGTGAGAGCCTCACTTAATGTTGAACGTGTTCGGGATTATTTAGCGGGTAAAAATCGTTTTGTCGGTTATTTTCTGGGAGCAAGTTTTGGTGCGGTGACCCCCTTTTGCTCTTGTTCAAGTATTCCGGTGTTTCTAGGTTTCACCTCCGCAGGCATTCCTGTCGGCATCACTATGGCATTTCTTATTACTTCACCCTTAATTAATGAGGTCGCCATTCTGCTGTTGGTAAGCTTATTGGGGTGGAAGTTTACGATGATTTATGTAGGTGTAGGTCTGTCTGTGGGTATACTTGCAGGGGCTTTCCTGGATGCTGTTCGTGCTGAGCGTTGGCTACAGTCCTTTGCAGCCAAGGCGTTTGAAAGAGGGAAATTACAGGCGGGTGTATCTAATAATCAACAAGAAGCATCGGCCCCACTGATGACTTTATCGGAACGACATCAATTTGCCAAAAGTGAAACCAAAGCGATTTTTTCTCGGGTATGGAAATGGGTCATTATCGGCGTTGGGCTTGGCGCGGCACTTCATGGGTTTGTTCCGGATGGTTGGATTGAAACTCACTTGGGTGATGGTCAATGGTGGTCTGTGCCTGTTGCTGTGTTAATAGGTATTCCGCTTTATTCCAATGCGACTGGGGTTATTCCTATTATGGAAAGCCTCATCATCAATGGTCTTCCTATAGGGACAACATTGGCTTTTTGTATGGCCACGGTTGCCGCCAGTTTCCCCGAATTTATCTTGCTTAAGCAGGTGATGCAATGGCGCTTGTTAGCGATTGTTTTTACGATTTTACTGATGTCATTCACCCTTATAGGGTGGGTTTTCAACGCAATTGGTCCTATGTTGGTCTAGCTCCAATATTAAAATATTGACTAAAGTAACGCTGTGCTTTGTGCCATCTCTTTCAGAAGAGATGCTTTAGCGGGGGCGCAGTGCTTCACCTAGCGAGGAAGTGTTGCGACTGGCTTTTCAGGGGCGATTATGGGCCAGCCCCTCGTATTTTTGGCCTCCCTAATAATCAGTATCTGCAGAGATAGATGTTTAATGGTTATGCAGTCACATATCAACATGATTGAGCACAATGTATGCCGCCAATCCTCTTTGGAAGGTGAGCCCGAGGGGCTCAGGCGTGTGGCAAATGGATGACGACCTCGAGCCCACCTTGGGCGCGATTGCTTGCCAGAATATGGCCACCGTGGGCTTGCACTGCGGCATCGGCAATGGCCAGCCCCAGCCCCCAACCGCCACTCTCTCTTTCCCTGGCTGAATGCGGTCGATAGAAGGGCTTGAAAATAGCCTCCAACTCAGATTCCTCAATACCCGGGCCGTCGTCAGTAATGCTTATCTCTACCCATGGCCCCTTGGTCTCGGCGCAGATATTTACCTGGGCATGGCAGTAGCGAATGGCGTTGCGCAGCAGGTTTTCAATCGCCCGCGACAGCGGTCTTGGGTAGATGGGCAACTCCAGTTCTTCCGGTATCAGGATGCAGAGCTCTTTTTGTTGCTGTTCGGCTTCAAATTCGGCATCGTCCAGTACCTGGCTCAGTGATTCAGCCAAGCCTACTTTCAGTTTGTTGTCCTGTGCCTTGAGTTTCACCCGGGAAAGTTCCAGCAGCTCGGCAATCATTTTTTCCAGTTGGTCGGCCTCGTAGGCGATACGTTCGGCTTCATCTCCGGCCATACCCTTCTTGCGTGCCAGAGCCAGTGCCAATTGCAGTCTGGTCAACGGAGTTCGCAGCTCATGGGAGATGTCGCTTATCAGTCGCTGCTGATTATTGACCATGGTTTCGATGGCGGCTGCCATGCTGTTAAAGGCCTGGGCCAGTTCGCCGATTTCGTCGTGGCGTCCGGCAGTGGCATCGTCGACCCGGCTGTTCAATTGTCCCAGCGCCAGGGCGTTGGCGCTTTGTTTCAACGAACGCAGCGGCTTGCCCAAGTGCCAGGCCAACAAACCACAGAGCAATCCTGAAAGCAGAATCGCCAGCGACAATGTCAATAACTTGTGTTCAATAAAGAAAAAGAACCAGGGCATGGGGTGGTGATCCGGCAACCGGCCATAAAGGGCATAGGGAGTGCCGTTAACCTTAAAATCGAATGGGCCGAATATCAGTTCATCGCGAAACTGGTGTGAAATTGGCGCGTTGGCTTCCTCCGCCATCAACATAAAGCGGCGCATGCCTTTGGACACTCTGTGAGTGTTGATTATCTGTCCCTGCTCATTGACCAGATAGATGCGAATTGGCTTGCCTTCCATGCTGCGTCTGCGCTCCCAATGGTGCAGAAAGCGGCCATTCAACTTGGCCGGTTCCTGTTGCAGCTCATCGGCGACCTGAGACAAGACCTCCCGCAGTTTAGGCGGCATTGGGGCCCTGTCATGGTTTTGCTGCAGCAGCGGCAGCATGCCAACAGCAAGAATGATCAGGCTGCTGCAGAGCCAAAAGCCCAGCAGCAGTTTGATAAAGAGGCGATTGGGCAGGGAAAATGATTTCATCAGGGGATCCAGATATAACCTTTGCCACGTATGGTCTTGACCCTGGGGCGACCGTCGCTGCGTTCCGGCAGTTTCTTGCGTAGGTTGGAAAGGTGCATGTCCAGGCTGCGATCAAAGGGCATCAACTTTTTGCCCAGCACGGTTTCGCTCAGCTCATCTTTGCTGATCAGTTCGCCGGCCTGATTGGCCAGGGTATAGAGCAGGCTGAACTCAGTACCGGTCAGCAGCAGTAACTGTTCATTGCAATAGGCTTCCTGACGGGCAGAGTCCAGGCTGAGATCGCCTATGGTTTGAATACCGCTCTGGGGAATGTCCTGCGGGGTGATATTGGCACGGCGTATGATGGCGCGGATCCTGGCAACCAGTTCCCTGTCATTGAAAGGCTTGGGCAGATAGTCGTCTGCGCCTATCTCCAGGCCAACCACTCTGTCTATCTCATCACCGCGGGCGGTAAGCATAAGCACAGGGGTTTGTTTCTTGCCACGCAGCTCCCTGAGCACTTCGAAGCCGTTGAGCTTGGGCAGCATCACATCCAATAGGATCAGGTCGTAATCATTGGCAATCGCCAGTTCCAGGCCGCTCTGACCATCATGGGCCAGTGTCAGCTCAAAGCCTTCCAGCTCCAGCAATTGCCCCAAGAGTTCTGCCAGGCCCAGGTCATCGTCTATCAATAAAATCCGGCTCATTTATACGCCTCACACAATTTCTCTCTGCCGAGTATACCCGCTTTTGAGTCAACTGCGGTTTAGCTGTGTAAGTCTGGGTAAAGATACGGATCTTCAACCCGGATAACCAAGCTTTACAGTGCTTTACTCAGTTTGAACCCACACTTACACATAGAGGACTAGACTGGAAGACGTCAAATACTTCCCGACCGAGAACGAGGATATCCATATGAAGACTTCAATCAAAGCAAGCTTGCTGGCCCTGATCGCCGGCACCACTCTGATGGCTGGTGCGGTACAAGCCGGTGACGGCTACGGCGATTGTCCGCACCGTGACGGCGACCGTGGTTATCACCACATGAAGGGCGAGCGTGGCTACCATCACATGAAGGGTGAGCGCGGCTATCACCACCACATGAAAGGTGACAAGGGCCATTTTGGCATGTATGGCCTGCGAGGTCTGGATCTGACCGACGCCCAGAAAACAGAGATCCAGGCGTTGATGGAACAACACAGAAGCAGCATGTCACGTCCTGACAAGGAAACCCGAGCAGCACACAGAGCCGAAATGCAGGCACTGATGACCTCAGGCAACTTCGATGAAGCCAAGGCCAAAAAGATTATCGAGCAGCGTCAGCAAGTGCGTGAACAACATATGTTGGAGCGCATGAAGTTACACAATCAAATTTATAATTTGCTGACACCTGAACAGCAAGCGAAATTCAAAGAAGGTCCTTACCGTTGTGGTGATTGTTTCGGGCCAGCGGCAAATTAAATCTGCTACTATGGGCTCAGTGACTCCCGACCGCTGAGCCCTTGAATGACACCGACTTCCCGCTACGAGTTTTGGGTTAAATTGGCGAGCCGCGCCGCAGTGGCGACCGCGATTACCCTGATCCTGATAAAACTGGCTGCCTGGCTCTGGTCCGGGTCTGCCAGTATGTTGGCTTCCCTGACCGACTCCTTTGCCGATGCCCTGGCATCCATAGTTAACTTTATTGCCATTCGCTATGCCCTGGTCCCTGCCGATCAGGAGCACAGGTATGGTCACGGCAAGGCTGAGCCTCTGGCATCTTTGGCGCAATCGGCCTTTATTATGGGGACGGCATTCCTGCTGCTGTTTCACGGCGGCGAGCGCCTGGTCAATCCCATGCCTTTGACCCATGCCACTCTAGGTATTGTGGTATCCATTATCGCCATGGTGCTGACCTTGGCTTTGGTATTACTGCAAAAACGGGCCTTGGCGGCCACCAAGAGCACAGTGGTCGAAGCCGATGCCCTGCACTATAAGTCAGATCTGTTTCTCAATGGCGCCGTGCTGTTGGCGCTGGTCTTGGCGCAATATGGCTGGTGGTGGGCCGATGGCCTGTTCGCGGTATTGATCGCCCTCTACATAGGTCAACAGGCCTGGTCGCTGGGGTATCGCTCGATTCAGGCCTTGCTCGATAGGGAGCTGGATGATGAAACCCGGCTGCGCATTCGGCAATTGGCCGAGCAGGATACTCAAGTGCGTGGCATTCATGACCTGCGTACCCGTCAGGCGGGCAAGACCACCTTTATTCAACTGCATCTGGAGTTGGACAAAGAGCTGAGCCTGCAACAGGCCCACGATATTGCCGTGGCCACAGGCGAGCGGATCCGCGCCGACTTTGACCATGCCGAGGTGATTATTCACCAGGATCCTGTGTAGCGGGCACTGTCATGGCATGGATGCAACAACAGAGGTTGAATCTCGAAGGGGGTGAGCTGCACTGTCGGTATTATCCATTAAGCAGTCGTCTGGAACTTGAATGGCAGGGGCAACAGTGTTTTTGTCGGCGCCTCTATGGTTTGCCAAGACGGCAAACCATAGTCTTGAATGGTCAAGACTACCGACTGGAGATCATCTCTTTACCGCTTTGGCGCGCCGAGTTGATTGCAGCCGATGGTTCCAGTTGGCCACTCTTGCCTGATCGCAGACGCAGGGGGCTGATCCGTTGGGGCTATTCCCTGATTTTGGCGGCCCTGCGTCTGGGCGCCAAAATCCTCTCTTAATAACCTTCACCCTTGGGCTTGTTTGGGCCATATTCCCATCTTTATGAGGTTTCAGTCCATCGCCAGTTCTTTGAGCTTGCGGGTCAGGGTGTTGCGGCCCCATCCCAGGCGTTTGGCGGCTTCCTGTTTGTGGCCCTGGGTATGCTCCAGCGCGGTTTCCAGCAAGATGCGCTCAAACGCGGGTTGGATTTCGGTCAGCAGATCGCTCTCGCCCTGTGACAGGCGCATATCCAGCCACAATTTGAGGGCGTTTTGCCAATCCTGGGACGGGTTTGCACTGCCTTGAGTTGCCTTGGGCTCCTTGAACAGCTCAGGCGGCAGATCCTGAGGGATAATTTCCTGGCCTGAAGCCATCACGGTCAACCAGCGGCAGGTGTTTTCCAACTGGCGCACGTTGCCGGGCCAGGGTAGTTGCTGCAGCTTGGCAGCGGTTTCCGGGGTGAGTATTTTGGCCTCTACCCCTATCTCTTTGGCGGCACTGGCCAGGAAATGGCGTGCCAACTGCGGAATATCTTCCCGCCGCTGCGACAGCGGTGGCAGATGAACTCGAATCACGTTCAGGCGGTGGAACAAGTCTTCCCGAAAGCCCCCCTTGAGTACCAGTTGTTCCAGGTCCTGATGGGTTGCGGCAATAATCCTGACATCGACCTGCACCGGGGAGTGGCCGCCGACCCGATAGAATTGGCCATCGGCCAGTACCCGCAACAGCCGGGTCTGTACGTCCAGTGGCATATCGCCTATTTCATCGAGAAACAGAGTGCCGCCATTGGCCTGTTCAAACCGCCCCTGACGCACACTGGCGGCGCCGGTGAAGGCGCCTTTTTCGTGGCCGAACAGCTCGGATTCGATCAGCTCCTTGGGGATGGCCGCCATATTGAGGGCGATAAAGGGTTTGTCTCTGCGTGGGCTGTGTTTGTGCAGTGCCCCGGCAACCAACTCTTTACCCGTACCGGACTGGCCGTTGATCAGCACACTGATCGATGAGCGCGACAAACGGCCTATGGCGCGAAACACCTCCTGCATTGCGGGGGCTTCGCCGATGATCTCCGGTGCCTTGACCTGAGGCTCGGCCGCTGCAGGAGCCTGCTCTGTGGCATGGTTGAGCGCCCGCTCCACCAGGGCAATCGCCTCATCTATGTCGAAGGGCTTGGGCAGATACTCGAACGCCCCGGCTTGATAGGCGCTGACGGCACTGTCGAGATCTGAATGGGCCGTCATTATGATCACCGGGATATGGGGATAATGCAGGCCGATACGTTCCAGCAGGGTCAGGCCATCGGTCCCCGGCATGCGGATATCCGAGACTATGACCTTGGGCTGGGAGATTTCCAGCGCCTGCCACAGTGACTCGGCGGCGGCAAAGCTGGCGCAGCTGAGTTTGGCGCCTTGCAGTGCCCGTTCCAGCACCCAACGAATTGAACTGTCATCATCGAGGATCCAAACCTGTTCACTCATATTGTTTCCTCTCTTGTTAGCCGCTGTGGTTGTTGATCGGTAATGTCAGGCTGAACTCTGTGTGCCCCGGGGCCGAATCGCAGTCGATACGGCCGCCGTGGAGCCTGGCAATATTGTGGGCGATGGATAGCCCCAGGCCGTTACCGTCCTTACGGCCTGTGACCATGGGGTAAAACAGGGTATCCACCAGTTCCGGGGCGATACCCGGGCCGTTGTCTATGATTGACAGCACCAGCACCAACTTGTGTCTCTGGTTACCTATGGTGACCTGATGGGCGGTGCGGGTGCGGATCATGATATCGCCGCCCTGATGCTCCAAGGCTTGTACTGCATTTTGCACTATGTTGAGGATTGCCTGTTGCAGTTGATCTTCATCCATAGGCAAGTCTGGAATGGATGGGTCGTAATCCTGACGCAGATGTATCTGTTGCGGCAGGGTCACACTCACCAGATTGATCACCTTTTGCAGCACCAGATGTATGTTCTGCAGCTTGTGCTGCGATGGTTTCTGTGGCCCCAGCAATCGGTCTACCAGGGCGCGCAGCCTGTCGGCCTGCTCTATGATGAGTGTGGTGAACTCCTTGAGCTGCGGCTCGCTAAGCTCGCGGGACAACAGCTGCGCCGCACCGCGCAGTCCACCCAGCGGGTTTTTGATCTCATGGGCCAGGTTGCGCACCAGATATTGGGCCGCCTGCTGCTGGGCATCCAGAGTCAACTGCTGGTGAATACGCCGCTGCTGATCCACCTGCCTGAGTTCCAACAGGCTCAAGGGCTTGAGCTGTTCTCCCTGCTCCAGAGGGATTAGTGTCATATCTACAGTGTGGTGCTGGCCATCCAGGCTGATGAGTTGGGCGGTATTGACCGTCAGCCCCTGACGTTCCAGCACTGCGCTTTGCAGCACCCTGGGTTCAACCCCTATGGCATGCAGATGCTCTGTCAGTACCTGCTCCTGCAACCTGTGGCGGGAGACGCCCAGCAACTGCTCGGCAGCGGCGTTGGCATAGCTGGGGAGCAGGTCACTGTCGATGACCAGAACGGCAGTTGCCAGATGATTGAGCAGGATATTTGTGTCCATAGAGTTTCCCATAGCAGGATTGCACCATAATGGTGCACCAATTCGGTGCAGGCCGCAAGCCAACAACTCTGTGGACTAACTCGAAATGCAAAGTAGCTAATTCATTGAAATAAAATTAGTTACTTGGCTTGGGGCCCTTCCCGGGAGCCGGGAAGGCGGGTTGCATCAGTCCGGCTTGGTGCAGAAAAATGGTTATGGGACTACTGGATGCAAGGACTTTGCCGTTTTGTTGCACCGCCTTGAGTTGCAGCGTGTGTTCGCCGCGGTCGATGTCCTTGAGCTGGAAGAGATTGCTGCGCTGAGCATCGCTGGTGGAGATGCCATCTATGTAGAGTTGCAGAAAATGACCCGATGCCAGCTCCGGCTCTACTTCTACCTGAACCTGAAAATCACCGGCGTTATCGCGAATGGTTTCTTCATGCTGTGGTGAAAGTATCTTCAACCCATAGCCGACCTGTTCCACTTCTATGGGATCGGGCAGAGCTTTAGGCGTTTCCAGGCTTATTTGATTCTGGGTCTTGTCGGTGAATTCCACTGCCTGGGCTTGGGGGGTGGGTTCATCACTGTAATGCACCTTGCCATCTTTATCGACCCACTTATAGACAGTCGCCTGGGCAACCAGCGACAGCAGTGCCAGGCTGATTATCATCAGAGTACGCATAAAGACTTCCCTTGTTATGCAGTTGTGAACTTGTTTCAGATTAGCCTGTTTATTGGCAAAAATCACTGCCTTTAAAGGCTGGCCTGAAAAACCTGTCGGCTCAGCTCAAGGTCGACCCGGCCGTCTTCCCCCAGTTGGGTCAGGCCCTGGCGCTCAAGGTTTTCCAGCAGCGGCGTTATGGCCTCGTGGCCTATGCCATAGTCACTGAGGTGAGTCTTGATTCCCATGGATTCAAAGAACAGCCGGGTTTGCTCTATGGCTGCATCTATGCGTTGTTCTTCGCTGCCGTCGATGAGTTGCCAGACCCGTTCGGCATACTGCAGCAGCTTGGCGTGTTTGGCGGCTTTTCTCAGGCGCAGCATGGCCGGCAGCAGTATGGCGAGGGTCACGGCATGATCCAGGCCGTGGCGCACCGTCAGTTCGTGACCCAGCTTATGGGTCGACCAGTCTTGCGGAACACCGGCGCCGATCAGGCCGTTGAGCGCCATGGTGGCGCTGAACATGATATTGGCGCGCACCTGATAGTTTTCGGGCTCTGCCAGCGCCTTGGGGCCTTCCTCTATCAGAGTGAGCAGCAGGCCTTCGGCAAACCTGTCCTGTACCTTGGCGTCGACCGGGTAAGTCAGGTACTGCTCGGTCACGTGCACAAAGGCATCCACCACGCCGTTGGCAACCCGTGGTTGCGGCAGGCTGAAACTCAGTTGTGGTGCCAGCACAGAGAAGCGGGGAAACACCGAGGGATGACGAAAGGAGCGCTTGAGGCCAAGAGCGCTATTGCTGATCACCGCGCAGTTATTCATCTCTGAGCCCGTGGCCGGCAGGGTCAGCACAGTACCGAGCGGCAGAGCTTGGTCAATGTGGCGACCGTCGGTTTCCAGTATCTCCCAGGGCTCTCCCTGATAGGGCACGGCGGCGGCAATAAACTTGCCCGCATCTATGATGGAACCGCCGCCGATGGCGAGAATAAAGTCCAGCTTTTGTTGCCTTATCTGCTCTACCGCCTGCAACAGCTGGTGGTACTCGGGGTTGGGGCTAATGCCGCCGAACTCGGCGCAGACACGTTGACCCAATACTAGGCCGACTTGGGTCAGGGTGCCATTGCGTTTGGCGCTTTGGCCGCCGTAGAGCAAGAGCACTCTGGCATCATTGGGCACCAGAGTGTCCAACTGCTCCAGGCTGCTACGGCCAAAGAGCAAGCGGGTTGGATTGTAAAATTCAAAATCGTACATCTTGAACTCCTGTCAGCCGTGAGTATTGCCGCCTAGAGCGTAGGGACGTTGCCAGTCAAGCCAAGCATAGAGATGGGCGATATCCTGCATTACCCAAGAGGGAATCGCTTCAGCTTGTTTGGCTGACAGCTGCGTAGGTGCATCTGTTGAATTGGGCGCTGGCCCGGACTCGGCTTGATGCATCTCTGTTGCCAAAAAGCGCTGGCGAAACAGCTGGGGCCAGGCCGCCAACTGTTGCTCTGCCAGATGCAGCGGCGGCTTTTGCTGCTGGCGTGCCACCAACACCAGGGTGCAGTGCAGCGTCAGCCCAAGCCAGAGAAAACTCTGCCAGTCCAGCAGCTCCCGCTGGCCAGTGTTGGGCTCGAGCTTCAAAAAGCCGACTTCTTGCCCCAGTTGCCTCAGCGCCGCATGGGCTTGCCAGCGCAGGGCGTTGTCGGCTTTACCTGTATTGATACTGGCAAGCCAAGCCCGTTCCAGCTCGATAAAGTGGCACACATAGCTGTCGAGCCAGCGCCGGGTCCAACTGGGAATAAACAGATGCATCGCCAGAAATGCCATCAGGGCGCCGGTAAAGGTGTCCAGCGCTCGGTAGAAGGCGATATAGGGGTCGCTTGGCAACAACAGGGTGATGGCAAACACCATCAGCATGGTGAGCCAGAATACATGGATCTCGTATCTGGCCTTGTAAAAAGTGGCAAAGGCCAGAAAGGCACTCAGGCAGGTGGCCGGTAATAACCAGCTACCGGCGCCCAGATACCAGATAAGCCCCAGTGCCAACACAGAGCCGAGCACTGTGCCATAGAAGCGGCTCCAGATCCTGGCCTGCAACTGCCCGAGCGGTGCTACCATCAGCACTATGTAGGCGGTGAGCGTCACCCAATACCCCTGCGGCAGTTGCAGTAGTTCCACCACTGCCTGACAACACAGCAGAGTGAACAGAATTCTCAGGCCGTGGTGCCATTCCCGCGAGTGTTTCACCAGGGCCTTGCGCCATTGACTGCGAACGCTTTGGGCATCGGAAGGCCAGATAAGCTCCAGGCGCTCGCGCCAGTCGGCTGCCAGCGGTCTTTGGGGATCCAGCGCCAAGGCCAGGCGGTTGGCGGCATCCAATAGCAGAGGTTGCGGCTTGTCACCCAAGGGCGGCGGCGTCGGCTTGATGCCTTTTTCCCTGTGGGTCTTGAGTTCGTTGGCAAAATTAGCCAAATACTGCTGCAGTGCCGGGTTGGCGGCATCATTTTGTTGCAGCCTGCCTATGCTCTCCAGAGTTTCTATCAGGATAAGATTCGACTCCAGTTGCCAGGCGATGTGTTGCACCTCGGCTTTATCCGGCATTTCCAGCAGCCAGTGGGCCAGTACGGCGATGGCATCATCGAGCTGTTCCCGCAAGGCCAGACGCTGGCCGACATTGGCGGCGTCCGAGTGGCTGAGTATATTGCACCAGAAGCCGAATTTGCGCTGCACACTGGCCAGCAGCTGTTCGCCTTGACGTATCGCCATCCAGGGCCCGGCGACGACGGCGCTGATGACTGCCAACCAGCTGCCGAACAGGCTGGAGAGCAACAACATCTTCCAGTCGGTACCCGACTCCAGCAGGTGCAGGCCGCAGATCAGGCAAAAGCCGGCGTTGTAGGTCAGCAGCTGAATGTATTTTCTTTGGTTTGAGCTGAGGCCATATAACAGGCCTATGGCGCCGAGTACGCTGATCCCCAGCCAAGGATGGATCAGGCTCAGCAAGGCCAGAGCGCTGCTGATACAGCAAAGGAGTGCCGACTTGCTCAGCAGCCCGGCTCGTTTGGGATAAGCCAGGTTGCGTCCCTGGACGCCGACCAGCCAGGCACAGATCAGGGCGTTGACGCCGCTGGCACTGTCGCCGAGAAACGAAAACAGCAACAGGCCCGCCATCATGGGCAGCCCTATGCGTAAGCCTTCAGGAAGATCGGCACGATCAGGCAGCCATTGCAGCAGGCGCTGGAATAGATAGGATAGATTCACGTTACTTTGCTTTGACAGCAGAATGGTACAAGAGGGACACCATTCTACCTCATTTGAGTCTGCTTGAGTGCCGGGCGGTCAACAATTTTCCACCCGGCAAATCGATTCACTGGGCCAACAGGGCGAAGTGCTGACTGTGGCGCTTGGGATCAAAGCGCCAGGCAATGGCCAGCATGCCCATAGACACAGCCGCGAGCAGCAACCAGGAAAGCGTGAAGCTGCTGGAGCTGTCCTTGAGATAACCCGCCAGCAGAGGCGACAGGGATGCCAGCAGGTAACCTATCCCCTGAACAAAGGCCGTCAGTTGTCCCGCCTGACTGTAGTCGTCCAGATGGTCCAAAGTGACAATCAGACTCAAGGGGAAGAGGCCACCAATGCCTATTCCCAGCAGCGCAGCCCATAACCAGGGCAGGGCCAGTGGCATCAACGCCAGCCCGATAAAACCGCCAATTGTAGACAGGAGTAACAGCCATAGCAGTGGCCTTCTGTCATGACTGCGAGCCGCAAGCGTCGGCAGCAACAGGCCTGCGACCACTTCCATCAGCGTCAGAAACGCCAGCAATAGCCCTGCCTGAGTGGCTTGCCAGCCCAAGTCGATAAAGAAGGGCGCCAACCAAGCGAGCACACAAGTATAGGATGCTGTGCTCAGGCCAAAGAAAAGTCCCAACAGCCAGGCCCTGGGAATGCGGCTAAAGCTGCCTATGCCCACACTTGGGCTAACTCCCGGTTTTCCTGAAGTCTTCTTTGCTGCTGCCTTGTTGAAGCCCAGGGGGTGCAGGCCGTGTTTGCCCCAGAACCAAAATAGCATCGCCGGCAGACTCAACAGAGCCCAGAAGGCCAGCGCCGACTGCCAATGACCAAACCTGTGCTCAAGCCAAGGGCTAATGGCAGCAGCCAGGGCCGCTCCACCCATGATGGCGGTTACGTAAATCCCCATGTAACGCTCAATATGCTGGCTATAGCTGCGCTTGATCATTCCGGGCAGCAGCGCCTGAATAAGGGCGATACCTAAGCCGGCAATGATTGCGGTCAGTAGCAGTTGCAGGCCGCTGCCGGCCCAGAGCCGAGCCAGGTTAGCCAAGCCAATCAGTAGCAGCGACAGTAGCAGGGTTTGGCGCTCTCCCAGTCTGGCGGCCAGCTTGGCACCGATAAACATAGCGACTCCCATGGTCATCACGGGCAGCATGGTCAGCAGTGCCAAGGAACTGTAACTGAGGGGCAAGGAAGTCCGGATAGCCTCCAGCAGTGGGCCTATGGCCGCCATACTGGGGCGCAGGTTGAGGCCGAGAATAATTAAGGTCAGGATCAGCCACACAGGCTGCCATTTTGATGAGCTCATAGTCCATTTCCTTATTTTGCTAAATTCAGTTAAGCCGAACCCTTGGCCCCTTTTTCAGGGGCCAAACAGGGCTCTTATGTCAGGTGAGTGTCAGCGCCGGCTGGGGCGCAGGCGATACCAGATAGCCGGGACAGGAAGTTTCATCAGCAATAGTGACGACATGATCAGGCCGATCCCCAGCCATTGATAGCTGTCCAGCTGTTCGCCGACCAAAAACACCCCGAGCGAGACGGCCACCACAGGGTTGATCAAGGCCATCATGCCCATGATTTGCGGTCCCAGATGTTTGATGGACCAGATCCAGGCCCAGTAGCTCAGCGCCGTGCTGAAGATGGCCAGCCAAGCGATGGCGGGCCAGGTCTTGGGCTCCGGTAGTGTGGGAGCCCCGGCCACTGTCCAGGCCAGCGGGATCAGCATCAAGCCGCCGAGCAACAACTGCCAGGCGGTCAATACCAGAAGATCGCCGGTTTGCCAGCGTTGCATCCAGCGGGATGATTGGGCCACCAGCAGAGTGGCACTCAGGGCGCAGAGCACACCAATCAGATCCAGCTTGGCCGAAGGGTTGAGCAACAAGATCACTCCACTCAGTCCCAGCAGCGCCAGCAAGGTCCACTTCAATGCCGGCCTTTGGCCATCAAGCAGCCAGGCCAGCAGCAGAAACATCAGTGGCAGTGTGGCCCCCAGGGTGCCAGCCACTGCGCCTGGCAGGCGGTAGGCGCCCATAAACAGCAAGGCGAAGAAGGCGCCGATATTACAAAATGCCAGCAAGAGTATTTTGCTCCAGGCGAGCGAAGGCAGCTTGGGTCGCAGCAGCAATAACAGGATCCCGGCAGGCAGGGCACGCCAGACGGCGACCCAGAAAGGGGACATATCCTGCAGGTACAGGCTGACCAGGGCATAGGTGGTCCCCCAGAAGACGGGAGCCAAGAGTGCGATTAAGTAAGGCATTTCTTTTCTTAAAGTATCTTGATGTGAAGATATTTTAGAATTCAGTGCCGGGATAAGCAAGTCGCATTTGAAAAAGAGCTGGACTCTCTGTGGGTGATAATACTAACTAATTGAATATTAATTTAATCTTGATAGGTTAGTTTACCCTGCTCATCATAGACCCGGGTATGCAGCATCTTGCCATTCGTGCCTATATCTTCCTGCAGATAGTTGCGCCCCTGTTCATCGAAGTAGCTCAGGGTCTGTGGTATGAGCTTGTCCCGGTCGAAACGTTTGCTCACCTGTAGCTGACCATTGCAGTGAAAGAGCTGTTCCTCGCCCTGCTTGGCGCCTCGACTGTAGGGGGTGCGTTTGCTCAAGGCGCCATTGTTCTCGCAATAACTGAGCCAGATGCCATCGGCGGCTATCGAAGGAAAGAAACCATAATGTTGCTCGGACTGGCGCTGGCCATTGCGCCAGAAGGTGTGCTGCACTGCGGTGCGCTGCCGACGGTTGAACAGGTAGTCCAACTTGAGCCGGCCGTTGGCGTAGTAACCTTGTTCCTTGAGTTTTCTGAGATTTTCTTCATCCAGATGCTCACTGAAGTTCTTTAATGAGCCATCGGGGAAATAGCTTTTCCAGACAGTGAATTTCTCGCCGTCCCGTTTGAACTGTTTCCTTCGCTCCCGTCCCTGCTCATAGGAGATGAATTCAATCACTGTACCCTGGTCGAAACGCTTGAAACTGTCGAGTTGGCCTTGGCTATCGTAGAGCCAGAGCTCTTGGCGCTCACCGTCTCGATACAACTCCCGGCTGCGTAATTGAGTTTGCTGGTATTGAAAGTTCAGCTGCCAACCGTGCAACTTGCCATTTTTATACCAAGCGCTTTGGTTTAGTAGACGCTCGGGCGGCGCGGATGTGCTGAAGCTGTAGCCATGCCGCAGGCCATCCTTGAACTGGGCTGCGCTATAGCTGGGGCGATCCGGCGCTCCCCAAATGGCAATGCCGCTGAAGGGTTCTCCTCGGTATCCGTCAATGCAGTCTTCGAGGTAATAACCCAGGGCGCCATTGTCATCCTTTACTTCCCGGCAGTGGATTGGCTCCAGCTTGTCAGCTTTAATCGGCAGTTGCACCTCAGAGTGACAACCAGCCAGCAGCAAGAGAGTGAGTAAAAAGAGGCTGTAATTCATAGCAGATCCTTGCTTAACGAAGTGGCTCATTGTCGCTGCCGTTACTGCTTGGCTCAAGCCTCTTGCCGATGGGCTGTTGTTTTTTTGACTTTTTAACATCGAAACCCGCCTTGGATCACATCTGCACAACAAGAGAGGGAGTAAGCTGGTCTTGTGTGCAAGTCATTGATTATAAAGGGTAAGTATTGCTTAATTTGCAATTCTACAAAATATAAGTGTAAAAAGAGGTGATGAGTATGAACGTGAATCGACGTCAGGCAATGGGCCAGATAGTAGGTTTGGTTGGAGTCGCCGCCGGGAGCTCGCTGATTGCGACCACAACCCTGGCAGCAGAGTCTTGTTCCGGAGATACCAGCATAGGGATCGGCAGTGAAGGGGGCGGAGAACTGGGTACCAAGCTACTGACCTACGTGAAATTGGACCCGATGGAAGTCGCCAAACTGGCCTATGAAGGTTATGGCCGCGGTGGTTGTATGTACGGTGTGTTTGATGCCCTGGTGAAGGCTTTGGCGGCCAAGGGGCATGAGGATGCCTGTAAATTCGCTGCTATCCCTACCAACCTGGCAGCCTATGGTGGCGGCGGTATCGCAGGTTGGGGAACCCTGTGTGGCTGCTTGAATGCGGCGGCTATGGCGGTCAACGTTCTGGGTGGGGTCAACCGCACTGCGGTGATCCGCTCCGTGTATCGCTACTATGAACACACAGCCATGCCGAGAAATGATGAAGCCTTCCTCAAGGCGATTGGCGCACCGACCCGTACAGACAACGCCGGTGAGCTATTGACCGCAGATAAGATAGGCCAGTCGGTTGCCAATTCTATTCTTTGCCATACCTCGGTGACCCACTGGTCGAAAGCGAGCAAGTACGGCTCCAGTCATCAGGCGAAACTGGAGCGCTGCGCTCAGCTGACGGCCGAGATTGCCTATGTCACTACTGACTTCCTCAATAAGTCGCTGGACAATGCCCTGGACGCTGAAATGGTGGCAGAGGGTAATGCCGAGTGTAGCGGTTGTCACAGCAGCACCAAACGTGAGCCGGATACCTACATAGGGGCCGATGTTAATTCACAGATGGAATGTCAGAGCTGCCACAGCGCCCATGATATTGGCGCCGGTTTGACCGGGGTTCATGAAGGTGCGTCCTGCAGCGATTGTCACTAGGAGGCTGTTATGAAACATAAGAGTTTGATAGTGGCGTCTTTGCTGTTGTGCTTGGGTGGTTGTGATTGGTTGGACGATGATGATGACCCTGTGGTTCCGCCTACGCCGGAGCCGGGGCAGTCTGTGTCCATCAATGAAGCCGAAAGCCTCAAGGTAGCACTGAGCGCCGTGGATCCTCAAAGCCAGGCGTTGACCTTTAGTCTGACCACGGCGGAAGGTAAACCTGTCAAGGATGCTGGCAGCAACTATGTGGTGATGTATCTCAAGATGCCGGCTGAGCAGGTATCAGCCTTCTCCATGCCTTGGCACAAGGGCGCACGTTTCGAATGCAGTGAAACCGTCGACACCTGTGCTGGCACCATGGAAGCGCTGGAGACTGAAGGCCAATATCGCTTTACGCCAGAAGGGCTTG
The DNA here is from genome assembly GCF_047314685.1 of Shewanella sp. BJSY2023SW001. NCBI lineage: Bacteria > Pseudomonadati > Pseudomonadota > Gammaproteobacteria > Alteromonadales > Shewanellaceae > Shewanella > Shewanella sp. BJSY2023SW001. Next base: position 85,115 of record NZ_JBKORF010000042.1, on the reverse strand, counting down.
AGGAGCTGAACCAGACAGAGGGTGAACTCAAGTTGGCGGTGATCCTCACCGGAGCCAAGGCCCAGAGTGCGCCTGAACTTATCAGCGCTCCCTGAATGATTTGAGTTTCAGAGCCTTAAAATAGTAGCGCCCCAGGATTGCTCCCGGGGCGCTTTTTTTATTATCCGATGGCTTGACTCATCGGTTGATTGCAGGGCAATTAGAGGCTGTAGTACAGCTCAAATTCGACAGGGTGAGTGGTACGGCTGACACGCTCGGCCTCGGCTTGTTTCAGCTTGAGGTAAGAGTCGATAAAGTCATCGCTGAACACACCGCCGCGGGTCAGGAACTCACGGTCTGCATCCAGAGCCGCCAGGGCGACTTCCAGAGATTCGGCCACAGTCGGGATTTCCGCTGCTTCTTCGGCCGGTAGATCGTACAGATCCTTGTCCATGGCATCACCAGGGTGGATCTTGTTCTGGATACCGTCCAGACCGGCCATCAGCAGTGCTGCAAAGGCCAGGTAAGGGTTGGCCATAGGATCCGGGAAGCGGGTCTCGATACGGCGAGCCTTAGGGCTAGGTACCACAGGGATACGGATAGAAGCGGAGCGGTTGCGGGCAGAATATGCCAGCATCACAGGGGCTTCAAAGTGTGGCACCAAACGCTTGTAGGAGTTGGTGCTTGGGTTGGTGAAGGCGTTCAGGGCACGGGCGTGCTTGATGATACCGCCGATATAGTACAGGGCAGTTTCAGACAGGCCGCCGTACTTGTCACCGGCAAACAGGTTAGTACCGTCTTTAGAGAGTGACTGGTGAACGTGCATGCCGCTGCCGTTGTCGCCGACAATCGGCTTAGGCATAAAGGTCGCAGTCTTGCCGTAGGCGTGAGCCATATTGTGGATCACATACTTAAGCTCTTGAATTTCATCGGCTTTCTTTGTGAGTGTGTTGAAGCGCGTGGCGATCTCATTCTGACCCGCGGTAGCCACTTCATGGTGGTGAGCTTCCACAATTTGACCCATCTCTTCCAGCACCAGACACATGGCGCTACGCAGATCCTGTGAAGAGTCTACTGGTGCTACCGGGAAGTAACCGCCCTTAACGAATGGACGGTGGCCTGTGTTGCCGTCTTCATAGCTGGTGCCTGAGTTCCATGCCGCTTCTTTGGCATCTATCTTGACGAAGGTGCCGCTCATGTCGGTACCGAAACGCACGTCATCGAACAGGAAAAATTCTGGCTCAGGGCCGATCAGCACAGTGTCGGCGATGCCGGTAGAACGCAAGTATTCTTCGGCTTTCTTGGCGATGGAGCGAGGGTCACGCTCATACCCCTGCATAGTGCCGGGTTCGAGAATATCGCAGCGGATCAGTGCTGTGGTTTCTTCGGTAAATGGGTCCAGTACAAAGCTGTCTGGATCTGGCATCAGTACCATGTCAGATTCGTTGATCCCTTTCCAGCCACCGATGGATGAACCATCAAACATCTTGCCCTCTTCAAAGAAATCAGCATCTACCTGATGAGTCGGGATAGATACATGTTGTTCCTTACCTTTGGTATCGGTAAAGCGTAAATCAACAAACTTAACTTCCAACTCTTGCAGCTGTTGTAAAACTGATTCGACTGACATTATCAAGCCTCCGGTAGGGTAAAGGGGGTGCCCTTTGTCAACTCTTAGTATTTAGCGTCTGGCGCCTTGTTGGTTTCTATTAAGCCAAACTCATGCCAAGATGCTAAGATATTGAAAATAAAGGGAGTGGTAAAATCGAGGGCTGGCGAGACAAGCGGGTTTGCACTATAATGGTGCGTACTGTGTTCCAAAAAGGTGCGCTCACCATAATGGTGCGTGCGCTTATTCAGTAGGATATTCATAGGTGTTTAAAAAATAATCCTGTGCGATAGCCCCTCGCTAGAGTAGAATGGCACGCTTTTTAAAGCAACCATCCGGGGAAATAGTGTTCCCCAGCATGATGCTAGCCCAGGTTTTATAAGGCCTGGAAGGCAATCGCCAAGCAGTCATAAAGCGGTTGTACCATTCAATTTATATTGCTGCATCCCACAGAACAGAGATCGTAAGAGGCAAAACTGTGTTAGAGAATTTACGTAACATCGCCATCATAGCGCACGTTGACCATGGTAAGACTACCCTGGTAGACAAGCTGTTGGCACAGTCAGGAACCCTGGCAACCCGCGGAGAAGCCACCGAGCGGGTGATGGACTCCAACGATCTGGAGAAAGAACGTGGGATCACTATTCTGGCGAAGAACACCGCCATTAAGTGGAACGACTACCGCATTAATATAGTAGACACCCCTGGACACGCCGACTTCGGTGGTGAAGTAGAGCGGGTTCTGTCTATGGTTGACTCTGTACTGCTGCTGGTTGATGCGCAGGACGGTCCAATGCCACAGACACGCTTCGTGACCAAGAAAGCATTTGCCCAAGGCCTTAAGCCTATTGTGGTTATCAACAAGATTGACCGTCCGGGTGCCCGCCCTGATTGGGTTATCGATCAGGTATTTGACCTGTTCGACAACCTGGGTGCTACCGACGAACAGTTGGACTTCCCTATTGTGTATGCTTCTGCTCTGAACGGTTTTGCCAGCTTGGATCCCGATGAAGCCAGTGAAGATATGACACCGCTGTTCCAGACTATCGTTGAAAAAGTATCTCCTCCGGATGCCGATGCCGATGGTCCATTCCAGATGCAGATCTCTCAGCTGGACTACAACAGCTATGTAGGGGTTATCGGTGTGGGTCGTATCAAGCGCGGTAGCGTCAAGACCAACCAGCAGGTCACTATTGTTGGTGCCGACGGTAAAACCCGTAACGGCAAAGTCGGCCAGGTTCTGGGCTATATGGGCCTGGATCGCCACGAAGTGGACAGCGCCAATGCCGGTGATATCGTTGCCATCACAGGCCTGGGCGAGCTGAAGATTTCCGACACCATCTGTGCCGTCGGTCATGCCGAAGCATTGCCACCTCTGTCTGTTGATGAACCAACCATGACTATGACCTTCCAGGTCAACACCTCTCCTTTCGCAGGTAAAGAAGGTAAGTACGTGACTTCACGTAACATCCTTGAGCGTCTGCAACAGGAGCTGGTACACAACGTGGCCCTGCGTGTTGAAGAAACCGAGAGTCCGGATCGTTTCCGCGTATCCGGCCGTGGTGAACTGCACCTGTCTATCCTGATCGAAAACATGCGTCGTGAAGGTTATGAGCTGGCGGTTTCCCGTCCTGAAGTGATCATCAAAGAGATCGACGGCGAGAAGTGCGAACCATACGAGCAACTGACCGTGGATGTGGAAGAAGAGCATCAGGGTGGCGTTATCGAGAAGCTGGGTACCCGTAAGGCCGACATGCGCGACATGCAGCCAGATGGCAAGGGTCGCGTACGTATCGATTTCATGATCCCAAGCCGCGGCTTGATCGGTTTCCAGACTGAGTTTATGACGGCCACTTCGGGTACAGGTCTGCTGTATCATACCTTCGACCATTACGGTCCATACAAGGGTGGCGATATCGGCCAGCGTACCAACGGAGTATTGATCTCCAATGCGACCGGTAAGGCACTGACCTTTGCTCTGTTTGGTCTGCAGGATCGCGGTCGTCTAATGATTGGTCATGCCGCCGAGGTTTATGAAGGCCAGGTGATAGGTATTCACAGCCGCTCCAACGACCTGACAGTAAACTGCCTCAAGGGCAAGCAGTTGACCAACATGCGTGCTTCAGGTACTGACGAAGCTCAGGTACTGACTCCGCATATCCAGATGTCTCTGGAGCAAGCGCTGGAATTCATCGATGATGATGAACTGGTGGAAGTAACGCCTAAGAGCATTCGGATCCGTAAGCGTCATCTGACTGAAAACGACCGCAAGCGCGCCAGCCGCGGTTGATTGTGGTTGCGTTTGAGGTGATAGCCTCACAGTGAATAAAAAGCCCCGCTAAGCTAGCTTAGCGGGGCTTTTGTTTATCAAGATTAATCCTCTATTTGTCCCCTGCGATATTGCTGCTGCCATTGCTTGGGGGACAATCCCGTCCAAGTTTTAAAATGACGACTAAAAACAGCGATCTCGGCATAACCTAATTGCAGTGCCAGTTCGGTAATGGTTTGGGTGCCATAACTGAGTTGCTGTTTAGCGATATTTTGTCTGACTTCTTGCAGCAATTGACGATAGCTAAGCCCAGTCTCTTTGAGTCTTGCCTGTAACGTGCGCTCGTGTACCCCCAGCGCAGTTGATACCCTTTCAATACAACACTCTCCGGTTGGAAGTAATCGGTGAATTAAGTCTCTTGCCTGATCGGCCAGATTATCGGGATAGCGGCTCTGTAAATATTGCAGATGTGACTGAAAATGGCGGTTGAGTGCTCCCTCATCGTGATAGTTACGTCCGGTTAATTGTGTAGTTTTAAGTACTACGCCATCAAAGGATTCACGAAAGCGCACTAAGTGGGCAAAGTGCTGGGGTTCAAGTTCGCTGGGCTTACTTTGACACAAATGTAAGGGGATAGTGTTGATGTTGATATTCAGCAGGCTTGAAACAAACATTGCCAGTTGTGCCACGCTCAGTTGCATCAATTGTTCAATGCCACGGCAGTGAACATTAATTGATAAGACAAGGCGTACCATATCTCCCTGTGGTTGCAGTTGTAGCGAGATACCTGAGGCGTGCAGGTACAGATAGTCATTCATCTTTTCAAGAGCATCGGCCACGGTTGCTGTGCGGGAAATCAACATAGGTAAGTCACCGAGCACATGTAAGGTTTGCCGTTTGGCAAGCATAAGTCCGAACAGCGGCTGTTTACAGCCTAGGGCGGCGATTTCCAATAACTCGGCTAGTCGTGGATAGGCGATATAGATATTGGGATCGCGAAACTGTGCCTGACGTAATCCTGCTTGATGGATCATTTCTATGGGGTTTTCACCCAACTCCAGGACCAGTTGCTCAAATTGGGCAGCTGCACCGCTACGGACTAGGTACATGGGGCGTTGAGTTCTCTTTGGTATAAGAATCGCAATATATCAAATTTCATTCGTAATAAGTCAAGAAGATGTGCAATTAATCATCTAAATTACTATTACCTTAATAATGAAATTAATAAATATAAAAAGAGGACATCTATGCGTTTACTGAATAAAACCGCAGTGGTGACGGGGGCTGCAGGAGGCATAGGGCAAGCAATTGTCCGTAAAATACTCGCCGAGGGAGGGAGAGTCGTTGCCGCCGATTTGTCAGTTGATTCGCTCAAGGTCTTTAACGATTTTCCCACTGGTAAGTTGGTGACTTTTAGTGTCGATGTGACCGATTACAAGCAAGTTGAAGCTATGGTGGCACATGCGGTTACCCGGTTTGGTCAGCTTGATATTGTGATAAATAATGCCGGCATTGGCTCAGCCAAACCCTTGTTAGAACATGATCCTTTGGGCGATTTCGACTCAGTTACCAATGTGAATCAAAAAGGCGTATATCACGGCATTGTGGCCGGTGGACGTCAATTTCGCGCTCAAGGTACTAAAGGCGTGATCCTTAATACTTCGTCTGTCTACGCAACAATTGCCTCGGAAATGACTTTTACCTACAACGTCAGTAAAGCGGCCGTCGATATGATGACCAAATGCGCCGCGCTTGAGCTTGCCCCATTGGGCGTTCGTGTTTGCGCCATTGCTCCCGGTCGTGTCGATACTCCTATGCTGCGTCAATACGAGGCACTGGGACTCTGGGAACACATTCGTAAGGAACAAATGCGTCAGGAGTTTACTCTTCCGAGCGAGATAGCCGATGTGGCGGTATTTCTGGTGAGTGACGAGGCCAATTGCATCAACGGCTGCACAGTGCATGCTTCCGACGGTTTTGAGAATTTTAAATATCCATTGCAGAAGGAGTGATAGCTCGACCCATCAACCCAATAAGAACATGAGGAAGGCAAATATGGCTTTACCGGAAGTGATTAATCATCAAGATTTTTTATTAACCCTCAATACTAACGAAGAGCAGATCATCAAAGATGCGCTGCCGGGCGTTGATGTGTATCCGTTATTTTTAGACCCTGAAAATGGTGTTTGGGTGATCCGCGCTAAGTTTAAGCCGGGTATCACCTTACCCAAGCATTTTCATACAGGCGTAGTGCATTTTTATACCTTGGCGGGTCGGTGGCACTACCTAGAATATCCGGAACAACCCCAAACAGCCGGCAGCTATCTGTATGAGCCGGGTGGTTCTATCCACACTTTCCATTGTCCCGCCGATTCTGAAGGCGCTGATGGTGTGATGGTGATTACCGGTGTCAATGTTAACTTCGATGCCGATGGTAACTTCATGTTTATCATGGATGCCGGTTGGATTGAGCAGGCTCTTCTGGCTGCCGCCAAGGCACAAGGCATCAAGCCTCGTTACATTAAACCCGGTGCGCCGGCATCTATGAGCGATACCAAATAGGAAACCATTATGAGTTTGATGAATGCAATCGTGTTGCAGGATGGCGAAGTCACTCTGCAACAGGTCGAATTACCTAAGCCACAGGCAGGCCAAGTGTTGGTACGCAGTCTTGCCTGTGGTATCTGTGGCTCGGATATTCATATTGCGCGCCACTATAACGAAGTATTCGATTTTTACCGCAAACTAGGCATGATGCCTGAGGGGGCTGATAATCATGTTCCTGTGATGCTGGGACATGAGTTTTGTGCTGAAGTGGTTGAATTTGGTCCCGAAACCCAGCAAACCCTAGCCCTAGGCACCCGAGTTACATCGGTGCCAATCCTGATGAGCCAAAATGGTGCTGGAGTAGGGGTGACTCCCGGCGTCAATGGGGCGTATTCAGAATACTTTATTCTCGATGAAGCACAGCTGCTGCCAGTGCCGGATCATCTCCCGGCTGAAGCTGTGGCGCTGACAGAGCCACTGGCTGTAGGCTTGCATGCCGTCAATCGTGGTGAAGTCGGCACCGAAGATACTGCCTTGGTCGTTGGTTGTGGGCCTATCGGTTTAGCGGTCATTTCAGCGCTGCATCTGCAGGGTGTAGGTAATATTATTGCGGCTGATCTTCAGGGCGAAAAACTGGCATTAGCCCGTGAATTCGGTGCGACTCATGTGGTTGATCCGGGTGAACAAGATGAAGTGGCATACGCTGCTGAAATTGCCGCGGGTAATCGTGTGGTGATTTTCGAGTGTGTGGGTATTCATAAACTGATCGAAGGTTTTGTGAAGCGTGCGCCGGCCAATGCGACCATAGTGGTAACGGGGATCCACACTGCTGAAGCGAACATCAACTATGCCTACGCTACAGTGAAAGAGCTGGATATGCGTTTCTCATACTACTATCAACCACATGAGTTTGCTCAGTGTTTGCAGGAATTGACCGAGAGCAGGGTGCCTTGGAATAAGTTGCTCACAGGTAAAGTTGGGATGGACGGCGTATCGGGTGCATTCAAACAGCTTATGCAGCCGAATCAACATATTAAAGTCGTGATTGAACCTTGGCGTGATGGTGAGCTGCAAACGCTCAATTAATCATCCAACACCTTAACTCGAATTCAGCCGCTAACTTATAAAGCGGCTTTTTATTTATTTTACGCTTCATTATGGTGGGGCTGGTAATCTCAAGCAGGCTCGCTAAATCGCGATGTTGATCAATTTAGATTTGCCGGGGCATGGCCCCGGCACTTTATCGACCAATCAAAGCTGCAGATACTGCTTCAGCGGCAGATCCCGGTAGCGCTTGCCGCCGGCGGCCACTATGGCGTTGGTCAGGGCCGGTGCTACCGGGGGGACGCCGGGTTCGCCCACACCGCCGGGGACCTCGGTCGAGGCGATAATTTGTGTTTCTATCTCAGGGCATTGCGGCAACCGCAGTAGTTGATAGTCGTGGAAGTTCGACTGTTGCACCTTGCCATCCTTAAAGCTGATTTCGCCCAACATCGCCAGGCTGAGGCCGAAGATGACCGCGCCTTCCAGCTGTGAATGCACTCTGTCAGGGTTAACCACAGTGCCGGCATCCAGCACTGAGATGGCCTGCAGCACCTGCAAACGCTCACCATCCAGTTTGACCTTGATGGCGACCGCCACATAGCTGACAAAGCTGCGGTGCACCGCAAACCCCCAGCCTTCGCCTGCCTTGGCCGGTGACAGTGCCATACGTTTTTCGGCGGCGTCTATGACCGTCAGATAACGATCAACATCCACAGGATGACGGCTCAGTTCTTCGCCATAGTTACCGTATTTGAAGCCCTGATTGGCAAAGTTCTCCACTCTGGGTTGCCCCAGAAGTTGCCGCCACATGGCCGGGCAACTTTGGCCGGTGCGCAGCGCCAGTTCGTCGACAAAGCTGCCGATGCCGAAGGCATGCTGAATGTTGCACACAGAGCGCAGCCAGCCTATACGGGTGTGAGCCTCGGCCTTGGCGGTCTCGCAGCGCAGCGACGGCAACTGAAATGGCAAGTCGATAAAGCCCAAATCCAGTTCTCCGTCCGAGGGTTCATCCACGCCTTCGGCAAAGGTGGAACTGATGGAAGGGAAGGCGGTGCGCGACAACAGAGCCTCCACCTTGCCATCATCACTGAGCAGCGCCTGATAATGTTGGGCGCTGATGGCGTGCAGATAGCCGTTTTGCAGCTCATCTTCCCGGCTCCAGAACACCTTCACCGGCTTGCCGCTGCGCTTAGCCAGCAGCGCCGCCTCGACGCTGAAGTCCGGCTTGGACTTACGGCCAAAGCCGCCGCCCAGCAGGGTGACATGCACCTTGACCTGCTCCTCCTTCAGCCCCAAAGCGGCCGCCACATTCTGCTGGGTACTCTGGGGCGTTTGGCTGCAGGCCCAGATTTCACAGCCATCCTTGCTGACTCTGGCGGTGGCCGCCGGCGGCTCCATCATGGCGTGAGCCAGATAGGGCACAGTGTAAGCGGCGCTGAGCGTGCGCTCTTCTGGCCAGCTTGCGGGAGGCTGGCCCAGCTCACGCCTGACTTTGCCACTCTGTTGTACTCTTTGTTTCAGGGTGGCGAGAAACGCTTGGGAGTCGTGCTTGTCGTTGGGGCTTTGCTGCCACTGGATCGCCAGTGCCTTGCGGCCTTCAAGGGCGCTCCAGCTGTTGTTGGCCAGCACAGCCACACCGCCAAGCGGCTGGAAGGCAGGCGCTCCTTTGGGAGCGGGCAGGCTGATAATATCCACCACACCGGGGAAGGCGCGGGCCTTTTTATCATCGACACTCGCCGCTTGGCTGCCGAGCACAGGCGGCCGGGCAATCGCGGCATAGAGCATGCCTTCCAGACGTATATCCTGGCCATAGATGGCGCTGCCATCCAACATGGCATCCATATCCACTATGGTGCGTGACTGACCTATCTGGGTGAACTCTTCTCTGGGTTTGAGCCTGAGTTGGTTCTCATCCGGAAGCGGCAGCTTGGACGCCGCCAGCGCCAGTTCGCCATAGCTCAGGGAGCGGCCTGACGCCTTGTGAGTCACTCTGTGAGCCTTGGCGCTGACTTCTGCGACCGGCACTTGCCAATGCTCGGCGGCAGCCTGTTCCAACATGGTGCGCGCCATGGCACCCATCTGCCGCATTCTGTCGTAGTGTTTACGTATGCTGCGACTGCCATCTGTATTCTGGCTGCCGTAACGCTTGTCGGCCAAGCCCTGCACCACCACGACTTTGTCCCAGTCGGCTTCCAGTTCATCGGCCAGCACCTGAGGTATGCCTGTTCGTATGCCCTGACCCATTTCCGAGCGATGGCAGGTGAGGTAGACCTTGTCGTCTTCACCGACGGCGATAAACAGATTCAGAGGTTGAAGCTTGTCCTGCGCCAGGCTCATGGGGCTCCAGCCCAGGGCGCTGCTGCCCAGCATCAAGGCACCACCACTGGCGCCAAAGAGTTTCAGCACATCACGACGGCTGAAGTTTTCCACTGCGGTAAATCGGCTCATGAGCTCTGCCCCCCTTTGACGGCGACATCCTTGATGGCGCTGCGGATCCGGGTATAGGTGCCGCAGCGGCAGATATTGCCGGACATGGCATCGTCTATCTGTTGGTCACTGGGGTTGGGCGTTTCACTCAAAAGCGCCGCGGCAGACATGAGCTGCCCTGTCTGACAGTAACCGCACTGGGGTACCTTGTGTTTGCTCCAGGCGGCTTTTAGCGCCGGATTATCCAGGCCTTCTATGGTGGTGATGTTCCTGCCCTCGGCACTTTTGAGACTGGTGAGGCAGGCTCTGGCGGGCTTACCATCCAGATGTATGGTGCAGGCACCGCAGAGTCCGGCGCCACAGCCGAATTTGGTGCCAGTCAGTCCCAGGAGATCCCTGAGGGCCCATAGCAAGGGCATATTGGGATCGGCCTCGACCGAAAACAGTCTGCCATTGATTTTGAGTTGCGACATTGTTCACTCCTTGTGCTGGTTGAGGCGTCTGAGATCTGTACCCGTGTCTATGTCTATGGCGGCGCGGTGCAGCACTATCCGGCCCAGTCGTTGTTGTTGTAATTTCTCGGTCAGCAGGGCCTTGGCCCCTCGGTCACCCTGCAGTTGGCAAAGGGCGTTGAAGTCTGTGGCATTAAAGATAGCAGGCGCGCCGGGGGCATCCCGGTAAAAGGCGCTGCTGCTGAGTTGGCTGCCCAGCCAACAGTCGAGCAATTCAAGGTAATCGGCACTAGTGAGCGCGACCTGATCGGCCAGCGCCAGTAGCAGGGCATCGGCGGAGCAGGCCTTGGCTTGCTCCGCGGCCAGGGCGATGGAGTGCCCCAACCCCTGTTGCCAGAGGGGGTTGAAACGGCAGTTGGCATGGGGCGGCAACAGCGCTTGCAGTTGCTCCTTGTGGCCGCCGAGTATGGTTTTCAGCGGTAGCAGCTCAAGCTTGGGGTACTTCTGGCTTGCCTGAGCGCGCATCTGCTCCAGCGCCTGCCAGCTGAGGCGCAGCAGCGGCGTGCCATGGCTGTCCTGTGCCGCCAGTTTGGCGTGGCCGGGCACTGAGTCATCGGCGGCGAAACGGCTTGATGCTCCGGCGGCCAGTAACACAGGCAAGAGCCTCATGGCATCAGGCCCTCAAGCCCAGTCATGGGCGCATCAAACAAAACACCGTGGCACTGGGCCAAAATGCTGAGGGCGATGGCCCCCGGGAGTTCGCCGCCGAGTGTCAGTCCGGCGGGCGCCGCCAGTGGCATGGCAAAGTCTGCCAGCCCAAGACCGGCATGTTTGAGTACCTTATCGCGCCTGTGAGTCGGCCCCAATAGCGCCAGATAGCGCGGGCAGCTTACTTGAAGCCGTTTGAGAATGGCGCTGTCGAGCTCAACATTGTGGTGCATAACTATGGCGCCGTCCTGGCGCTTGAGCCAGTCGGCATTCAGCTCGTCGGCGGCTTGCTTGATGATGTCGCAGTCGGCAAAGTCATGGCTGCGGGCGTAGGCGGCCCTGGGGTCGATAACGCTCACCTGCCAGTCCAGTTGCAAAGCCATCTGCGCCAGCGGCTTGGCATCCAGGCCGCCGCCGAAAATCGCAAGCGCAGGTTTGGGGTCCACGGGTACGGTTAACCAGCTCTGTTGCACGTTCTGCCCGGTTTCTTGACTCCAAATCCCGGTGCGGCGAAAGTCATTGGCGGGGAAAGGCAGAGGCTCAGCATAGGTTGAGGGGGAACCTTGGGGTAAAAAGCGCGCCTCAAGGGCCGCAGGCGCTTCGCCGGCTTTTGGCATCAGCAACTGCCAGAAGCCGGATTGACCGGCATTCAGAGCCTGGCGCAACTCATCGAGTGCCAGAAAATGATTCTCCCGCCCCAGAGGCAGCAGGCAGATGTTCACCAAGCCGCCACATCCCAGTTGGTAACTGGCGTCCTGATCGTCGCGGGCGTCATAACAGACCTCCACCACCCTTTGTTCCGTCAGCGCCTTGTGTGCCTGATGGCGCAGATCGGCCTCCAAACAGCCGCCGCTGAGGATCCCCAGGCTCTGGCCCAGGGGATGAAACAGCATCATGGCTCCGGGTTTGCGATAAGAAGAGCCTTGTACCGAGGTGATCAGCGCCAGCACCCAGGGCTCGTCTGCGCTGAGAGCCCATTGTTGCAGCAAGGTTTGCAGATGGTGCGCCATAAACTTCCCATGTTTTTGGTGGAGAAGTTAGCATTGCATAAAATAGCACCGGGAAACAATCTTGCCGGGTGTGGCAAGTCAGGGAGGGGCAGTGGAACTCGGCGGCAAGCGTAATAAAAAGGCCCGCCTGTCGGCGAGCCTGAGTGGTTAAGTTTAGTGACCTACATAGTCGATCATCTGCAGCAGTTGCATCCGAACCGCATCCGGCGTTTGGCTTTCCCAGAAGCCGGAGGTATAGGCTATCAAGGGCAGCAGGAACAGCAGTCCAAGGACCAGCAGCATTACCGACTTGGCCGACCAGAAATGATGGCGGCTCAAGCCGAACCCCAGCGCCGATTTTTTGGGGCAGGCGGCTACGCAGCGCATGCAGGCCTGGCATTCATCGCTGTGCACTGTATTTTTGGTATGCACTATGATGCCGGCCGGACAGGCGCGGGTGCACTTGTCGCATTTCATCCCCTTGGACTCTATCAGGCAATGCTCCGGGGCGCGGCGGATTTTCAGCGGGCTGAGAAAACTCAGCAGTCCCAGCAGGGCGCCATAGGGGCATAGGTAACGGCAAAATCCCTGACGGCGCCAGGCGACAATGGCAAGGATCAGGCCAAAGCAGGCCAGGGTGATGAGTCCCGGAGTGATGAAAAACAGCGCCATCTTGAGATCGGCTATCTTGTGATAATTACTTTCCAGGTAGCCGGGGATCCCCATAGACGGCATGCCCAGCACTATGTAGAGCAGCGCCGCCAACAACAGATACTTGAGCATACGCAGTGGCCAGTCGAGCCAGGCAGGCGGCATAAATTCGCGCTTGATAAAGCGTTTACGCAGGCGATAGAGGTACTCTCCGGCCAACCCCAGCGGGCAGGCCCAGCCACAGAAGGCCCGCTTGCACAGCAGTCCGGTCAACAACACCACCGCCAGCATCACGGCCGCCGCCGGATGGGTTTGATCCCAGAGTCCCAGGGTGGCTATCGCCTTGAGTTCTATACCGCCGGCGATGGGCAGAAACGCATCCACCACATCCGGGCGCCCAATCCAGGGCGTGATTCCGGCCTTGAGCATCAGGCTGTTGATGGTGTACTGAATCGCGACCAGAAACAGCGCCAGCGCCAACAGGTGCTGGCAGCCGCTGCGCAGGTTATTGATCCTGGGCTCGGATTGCAGCAAGCCGGGGCGCAGTTGCTGCAGCAATGCCAGGCTACCAACGGCTGTCAGCGTGGCCAGCAGCAACATGGGGCTGCTGCCAATCAGCAGCGCGGTTAAAATCAGCAGCAAGGTGAGGCCGGCGCCGAAACGGCGGCCGCTCCACCAGAGTTGGCTGACACCATAGAGGAGTGCCAGCATGAGGGTGAGCGATTCGGTCAGTGTCATGAGAATAGAGGCCAGCAACAAACGACTGCCTATTGTGAACTCAAATAAGGGCACAAGTTCTTGAGTCAAAAAAGGAAGTGTGCAGCAGATCCAAGTTTGCATTCGCAGATGGAGAAATTCGTGCACTGGCTCACAGCTGAAAAAAAGCCCCGCGGTGCGGGGCTCTCTCTATGGCTTGACGGTCAGTTACCCGACTCCATTGCCGCGATAAAGCGGTTGGACTCATCGATGGATTTATTCATCTCTTTGATAAGGCCGGAGATATCGCTCTGCAGACTGGCAAACTCACCCTTGATGGCCCCTATGGTCTGGGCGTTGAGGTTATGCTTGAGGTAGAGCATGTTGTCTTTCATTGAGGTCAGGATAGGAGGCATCTTGCTCTCGGCACGGCGCATGCTGCGGATCAGCTGTTCGTAGGAGCGGCGGGTCTCTTTCAGCTTGGCCTGGCTCTTACTGCGCAGGCTGGCCTTGCTGATCTCACCGATTTCCCCTTGCCACTCATCGAACAGGGCTTCGGCCACATCTTCCACCTTGTTGATACGGTTGCTGACATCATCGGCGGCTTCCTGAGCCGACTCATACTCGTCTTTGGCCTTGTTGTAAGCCTTTTCCAGATCGCCGCCGTCATGGTTCAGCAGCGCCTGCATCTCTTCCAGTGCCGAACTGAACTGCTCCTGTGCTTCCTGTTGCGATTCTTTGGCGTCTTTGACCCGGTCGACCATGATGTCACGTTTGTGATAGCCAACCTTTTCCATGGCGCCGTAATAGGCACTCTGGCAACCACCCAGCAGCAATCCCAGGCTGACCAGGGCGGTGGTGAGGATCTTGTTCATAAGCTTTCTCTTTTCTCTATTTATGCTTTGTATTTGGCGGCATCTATGATGCACCAGAGATGGGCGATGGCACCTATGATAGCAGGAACTACCAACCACCAGAGGGCGTAACCTGTGACTGTCACCAGAAAGAAGATCAGTGCGGCCAGGATCCGCCCCTGAACCAACTGTCCCAGACCCGGGAAAAATACGCTTGCCAGCGCGGCAATCACATTGCCCGCCGATCCTTGTTGTGACATTAACTCTCTCCTTTAAATTATGGGAGAAGCGCTGAACGACGGGTCTTGGCGCATGCCTATGCATAGCGCTGGCGTCATTCTCGGCTTCCTTTGCCCTGCTGCAGTGGCAGCATCACACTTTGTAATCAGGGCATTATTGTACGAAGATAGCGACACTAGACCCAGAGGATCAAGAGAAAACCGTGAGCAACAAGATAGATACCCGCAATTTCAGCTTGTTTATGAAAGGCTGCTGGCACTTCCTGCTGCACCTGAAACAGAGATTGCAGGACGATCAAATCAATATCCGAGCCGGTCATCTGGCCTATGTGACCCTGCTGTCGCTGGTGCCAATGGTGGCCGTTACCATGTCTATGCTGTCGGCTTTCCCTGTCTTCAAGGGGGTGCGGCAACTGATAGAAAATTTTATTTATCAAAACTTTTTGCCGGCCGCAGGTGATACGGTTCAGGTTTATATCAACGAGTTTGTCGGCAACGCCTCCAAGGGTACGGCCGTCGGTATAGGGGCCTTGGTGGTGGTGGCCATTTTACTGATCTCCGCCATCGACAAGGCGCTGAACTATATCTGGCGCACCAAAGAAAAACGCCAGACTGTCGTGTCTTTTTCCATGTACTGGATGATCCTGACGCTGGGCCCCGTGCTGATGGGTGCCAGCCTGGCGGCCACTTCCTACTTGGTATCGCTGAAAATATTCAATGAAGCCGATACTTATGGTGTAGGTAGTTTCTTTGTCGCGCGTTTGCCATTTCTGTTTTCTGTCGCGGCCTTCCTGCTGCTTTACACTGTGGTGCCCAACCAAAAGGTGAAGCTGCTGCATGCCCTGCTCGGGGCCATAGTGGCTGCCTTGCTGTTTGAGGCGGGCAAGAAAGGCTTTGCCCTGTATGTGACTCACTTCCCCAGCTACGAGGCGATTTACGGCGCCTTAGCGACGATTCCGATACTGTTTGTCTGGGTCTATCTATCCTGGATGATAGTTCTGATGGGAGCCGAGATCACCGCTTCTTTGCCGGAATTCCTCGATGGCGAAGAACCATTGGAGCCGCTGGATGATGAACCCGGATCGGCATAATCCGTTTGCCCGCGACTGGCTGGAGGTTGGTGGTGGCCACCGCCTGTATCTGGCGCAATTCGGCAACCCGGAAGGCATTCCGCTGCTGTATCTGCACGGCGGGCCCGGCGCCGGTTGCAGCCTTGAAGAGTTGGCGCTGTTTGATCTGCGCCGCTTTCGCTTATTGTTTCTGGATCAAAGGGGCGCAGGCTTATCGCGTTCCGAGAAAGGCCTGGCGCAGAATCACTTCCAGGGCCTGCTCGATGATCTCGAGTCGGTCAGAAAGGCGCTGCAGTTGCCGCGCTGGTGTCTGGCGGGGGGCTCGTTCGGGGCAACCTTGGGGCTGGTGTACGGCGGTTTATTCCCTGAGCGGGTCATAGCCCAGACATATTGGGGCAGCTTTATCCCCTCTGCCGAGGGCCGCGATTGGCTCTATGGTGCTGCTGGCGCCGCCAGCCGTTTCCCGGTGGACTATCATGGCTTTTCCCGCTGGCTATCCAGGAGTGAGCGCAGCACTGCGGCGCTGCTGGAAAGTTATGCCAAGGGATTTACCTGCCTCAATGCCCAGGATTATATCCGCAGTTGGTTGCGCTGGGAGCAGCATCTGTCTTTACCCGGGGGGCTGTTGCCGCCGCCAAGGGCGCCTAGGGACAGCAATATGGCCAGAATCGAACTTCACTATGCCCGCCATCACTATTTCGAAGCCATGAGTCTGTTTGATGCAGGGCTCAATAACTGGCCGAAACATACCCGCTTGCTGCAGGGGGAAAACGACTGGGTCTGTCCAACTCACTTGCTGCAGGCTCAGCTTGCGCGCCAGAGCTGCCCGATCGAGTTGCAGCTGGTGGCCGGAGGTCATCACTCGCTGGTGGATGATAAAATGCGTCACGCCGTGGTTGCAGCCCTGTGTGCTATGGGCGACACTGCGGCCTCTTGTGAAGCAGAATTAAGGAGTCAGGATTGATCGCCCTGATACAGAGAGTCAGCCGTGCCAAGGTAACGGTTGCCGATGAAGTGACCGGCGCCATAGATAAAGGTTTGTTGGTATTGTTGGGCGTTGAACGCCAGGATGATATGGCGGCGATGGAAAAGCTGGCCACCAAGGTGATGAATTACCGGGTGTTCAGCGATGACAACGGCAAGATGAACCTCAATCTGACTCAGGTTGGCGGGCAGTTGTTGGTGGTGTCGCAATTTACCCTGGCGGCCGATACCAGCCGCGGTCTACGTCCCAGTTTCTCGGGTGGTGCCAGTCCGGCTCAGGCCGAAGAGCTCTATGAAGCCTTTGTGGCATTTTGCCGCAGCAAGGGGGTGACCACAGAAACCGGCCGCTTCGCTGCCGATATGCAGGTGGAACTGCTGAACGACGGGCCAGTGACCTTTAATCTGAGTGTTTGATATGTCTGAGCCATCACTGCTTAAGCAGCTGGAAACCACCTGGCATGGCACCATCCCCGTCAGTGCCTTTATGGGGATCCGGCCACTGGCTTTTGATGGCACAGAATTTCGTGTCGGTGCACCGCTGCCGCCCAACATCAATCTGCATCAGACCATGTTTGCCGGCAGTATCTATACCCTGTGCACTCTGTGTGGCTGGGGCATGCTCTGGCTGCAACAGCAGCGGGCCGGAGTGAGTGGTGATATAGTGCTGGCCCAGGCCGAGATCCGTTATCGGGCGCCGGTGACTGCCAATCCCGGTGAGTTGATCGAGGCCAGAGTCAGCTGGCCGGGCGTGTCACTGACGCCTTTGAGTGAAGGGCGCAGGGTCAAAGTCAGGCTGGAGGTGGAACTCTGGAGTCGCGGCCTTTGCTGTGCTTCTTTCTTGGGGGTTTACGTCAGCCAGCCCAAGCAAGAGCCGACCCTGTCCTAGCTGGGATTACCTAGGCTTACAGGTTCGGTTTTAACCTTGTAAGCCTTGAGTGATAAGCCCTGGATAACAGCCTTTCCTTTCTAAAAAATCGAATTTAATATCAAATTTTCTCCGCTTTTTTTCTATTTTATCCATCAGTAAACTGCTCAGCATAGATTGGAGCAAAAGCTCTGACTCAAACAAATTCCTGAATCGAAGCGGAGCAGTATCATGAGCAAAGTATTAGTTTTGAAATCCAGCATCCTGGGTGGTTACTCTCAGTCCGGTCTCTTGGTCGACCATCTGATCAAGCATTGGCAGGAGCAGGGTTCCAGCATCACAGTCAGGGATCTGGCGGCCGAGCCGCTGCCGGTACTGGACGGTGAAATTGCCACCGGCCTGCGCGGCGGCGAACAGCTGAGCGAGCGCCAGCAACAGGCGTTGGCCTTGTCTGATGAGCTGATCCAGGAACTGAAAGATCACGACACTCTAGTAATAGCTGCGCCCATGTATAACTTCGGTATTCCGACTCAGTTGAAAAACTGGATTGACCTGATTGCCCGCGCCGGTGTGAGTTTCAGTTACACAGAAAATGGCCCTGTGGGTCTTATCACTGGTAAGCGTGCGGTAGTGATCACTACCCGGGGTGGGGTACACAAAGACTCGACCACAGACCATGTGGTGCCTTATCTGAAAACCGTGCTGGGCTTTATTGGAATTACCGAAGTGGAAACAGTCTACGGTGAAGCGCTGAACATGGGCCCGGATGCCAACGCTAAGGGTATTTCAGCAGCCAAATCTTCGCTGGCGGCCATCTCTGCCTGAGGCAAACATCTCTTCCACCATCAATCTGAACGCCAGTTGCTTGACTGATTTGGTTCTACTGCCCCGGAGGTGACTCCCCGGGGCTTTTTTGTGGCGGCTTGTCCGGCTCTAGCGCCTCGCTGCAAAGGGGGCAAGCGGCATTAACCCCTTCGGCGGGCCACTGCTCGCGATAACGCACCCGCGCAGAGGCTTGGCCGCGATGTTGGCTTATCTGAAATCGCCCGGGCTTGCTTGTCATTTTGGTTACTCAGGCTTGCCGCAGACCAGCTCCTTGAAGGCGCCGCCGTTGAGCACGCAATCAAAGCCATTGGCTCGCAGAATGTCGCAGCCTTTTTGGGCGCGCATGCCGGCGCCGCAATAGAGCACAAAGGGTTCCTGCTTATTCGGTTGCTGCTTTAGCCAGGTATCCAGGGTATCCAGCGGCACATTCACCGCCTGTGGCAGGTGCCCTTCGGCATATTCGGCGGCCGAGCGGACATCCAGTACCCGGACTCCCTTGGCGATCATCTGATGGCACTGCTCAGGGCTCAGGCGGCCGTCTTGTGGATTGGCGTTAGTTTGCATTTTCAGACTCTCTATCAATTAGAAATTTTTTAATAAGGTTAATCTTATGGAGTTGAAAATGCAATGGCCTGGATGCAGGTCGTTTTCTCGCCAGGGCTGTTTTTTGTTCTATCCTTTGGAAAAAGGAAATGATTTGAAAATAGTGTATGGACAAGAATATGCTGTCATCCTTCTGGTTGCAGGGGCACAACGCTTCTGAGCGCTTGGAACGCATTCACGAGCATCTGTTGCTCAGCTACCCTTGGGTGGATCGTATCGCCTGTGCCCTGTATCACGATTCGACCGGGCTGCTAAAAACCTTTATTAACAGCACTCACAGGGGGCAGGCCATAGTGGGTTATGAATATCCCATGTCCGACAGCCCGGTGCTCAGCCAGCTGGCCGACACAGGGCAGTATCGGGTGATAGACGATATCAAGGCCAATATCTTGCCGGAAAACAGCCATTCACGTTGGCTGCTGGAGCAGGATTACAACTCTTCCTTTACTGTGCCCCTCTACGATGAACAGAGGTTTCTGGGGTTTCTGTTTTTCGATTCATACCGCGTGGCGGCCTTCGATGCCAAGGCGCAGCGGGATATGGTGCTCTATGCCAACTTGATCAATATGTCTCTGTGCGCCGAACTCAGTGCGGTGCGCACTATTCTCGCCTCGGCTCAGGTGGCAAGGGACTTTGCCGACCTACGCGACTTTGAAACCGGTGCGCACCTGGATCGCATGGCGGCGTATTCGGGCCTGATCGCCGGCATAGTCGCACCCAAATATGGCCTGAGTGATGAGCAGATAGAACATATCACCCAGTTTGCGCCGCTGCATGACATAGGCAAGATAGGTATTCCGGACAAAGTGTTGTTGAAAGAGGGGCCCTTAAGCATAGATGAGCGCACTCTGATGGAGACCCATGTGGATAAGGGCGAGAGCCTGATCCGCAAGGTGCTGGGGGATTTTGGTCTGGCGCATCTGCCGGATTCGGCCATCATGCTCAACATAGTGGCCTGTCATCATGAGTATCTGGATGGCAGCGGCTATCCCCGAGGTTTGAAGGGTGAAGAGGTGCCGATTGAAGCCAGAATAGTGACTGTGGCGGATATCTTCGATGCCCTCAGCAGCGAGCGACCCTATAAGCAGGCCTGGCCACTGGACGCCTGTTTTCGTGAGTTGAGAAGCATGGTGGCCGCCGGCAAACTGGACGGCCACTGTGTCGAAGCCTTGGCGGCTTCGACTACACAGATCCTGGATATTATGGGGCGCTGCCGCGATGACAAGGCGGCATGAAAAGCGGCCTGCAGTGCCGATGCATTCCGCTAAAGCTTCTTGGGCTTCTTCAGGTTTTATAGGGCTTCCAGGGGCTTTCTATGGCTAAGCTCAGTCCTGCCAGCGGCGGAAGATCAACGAAGTATTGATGCCACCAAAGGCAAAGTTATTGCTCATCACCAAGTCGGTATCCAGTGCCCGGCCTTCGGCGCGAATATAATCCAGTTCGGCGCAGTCCTCGGCAATATTCTCCAGGTTGATGGTGGGTGCAAACCAGCCGTCACGCATCATCATAATGCTCCACCAGGCCTCCAGCGCGCCGCAAGCGCCCAGGGTATGGCCGGTATAGCTCTTCAGCGATGAAATCGGCATCTGTTCGCCAAATACTGCGGCGGTAGCCCGGCTCTCGGCGGTATCGCCGCGGTCGGTGGCCGTACCGTGGGCGTTGACATAGCCTATCTGCTGCGGCGCTATCTTGGCGTCTTTGAGCGCCAGTCGAATCGCCTTTTCCATGGTGTCGGCGTTCGGTTGCGTCACATGCAGGCCGTCTGAGTTGGTACCGAAACCCAGTACCTCGGCGTAGATGCGCGCGCCTCTGGCCTTGGCATGCTCCAGCTCTTCGAGCACCAGGGTGCAGGCGCCTTCGCCTATCACCAGGCCGTCCCGGTCGCGATCGAAAGGCCTGGGGGTCAACTCGGGAGTGTCGTTGCGGGTACTGGTGGCAAACAGGGTGTCGAAAACAACAGCTTCTGTGGGGCAGAGTTCTTCGCCGCCCCCGGCCAGCATCAAATCCTGCTGGCCATACTTGATGGCTTCATAGGCATAACCTATGCCCTGGCTGCCGGACGTACAGGCGCTGCTGGTGGTTATCACCCGCCCCTTGAGGCCGAAAAATACCCCGACATTGACCGCCGTGGTATGGGCCATCATGCGGATATAACTGGTGGCGGTAACGCCGCTCATATCGCCGTGTTTGAGCATGTCGCCAAAGGCGGTGATGGGTTCTGTACTGCCGGTGGAAGAACCGTAGGCTATGCCCATGGCACCTGAGGCTATCAGAGGATCATGCAACAGGCCGGCATCCTCCAGCGCCATTTCACTGGCGCGGGTGGCCATCAGAGACACCCGCCCCATGGAGCGGATCTTCTTGCGCGAATAGTGCGCCGGAGTGCTGAAGTCGCTGACCGGCGCCGCCAGACGGGTATGCAGGCCGTCGAACCTGTCCCATTCATCTATGCGAACCACGGCATTTTGGCCTGCCTGCAGCTTGGCTTTGACGCTGTCCCAATCCTGGCCCAGGGCAGAAATGCCGCCCATGCCGGTAATCACCACCCTGCGGCTCATAGCATGCCTCCGTTGACCGAGATCACCTGGCGGGTGATGTAACCGGCTTCGTCAGACATCAGGAAGTTGGCCAGGGCCGCTATCTCTTCAGGCTGGCCCATGCGCCGCAACGGCACCAGTTGCTGTACCAGTTCGGGGCTGAAGGTATCAACCATTTCGGTTTCGATGATCCCGGGAGCGATGCAGTTGACCGTGATCTTGCGTTTGGCCAGCTCCAATGCCAGCGCCTTGGTGGCGCCTATGATACCGGCCTTGGAGGCGCTGTAGTTCACCTGGCCACGGTTACCGGCCAAACCGGAAACCGAAGACAGTGTAATGATGCGGCCGCCCTTGCGCCGTTGGATCATCGGCATCAGCGCCGGATGGATCACATTGTAGAAACCATCGAGATTGGTGTGGATGACGCCATCCCATTCGGCCTCTGTCATCGCCGGGAAAGCCGTATCGCGGGCGATACCGGCATTGAGAACCAGGCCGTGATAGGCACCGTTGGCTTCGATGTCGGCCTCAATGACTTGGCGGCAGGTCTGGCGCTCGGCAACATCAAACTGCAGCAGGCTGACCTTGACGCCCAAGGCTTGGATTTCGGCGGCGCTGGCCTCGGCGGCCGCTCGATTGGCATGAAAGTGCAGGGCGATATCAAAGCCGGATTGCGCCAGACGCAGGGCGATAGCCTTGCCTATGCCGCGGCTGGAACCTGTGACCAAAACTCTCTTTGTCATGCGGAATCTCCCTGCATCGCCTCCAGACTACCGGCAATATAGGCCTGGGTGTCCTGGGGCTGAAAAACGTTTACATTGGCGCTGGCGATCTCTGTGTCGCCATCAAAGATGCGGCAGTCGAACACTGCCAGTCCCGTGTCTTCCTGATAGAGGCGCTGCACCTGAGTCAGGTATTCGCGTCCGGGCAGGAATCCCGGGGTATACATGCTGAGCTTACGGCTGCCCAGCAAAAAACCGACCCGGATAATATCACCGCGGGCCTCGGCTTCCACTCCGGCCAGAGCCGCTATGCTCTGGGCCATATATTCTATGCCGACATAATTGGGCACCAGAGCCCGGGCGTCATCGAAATAGGGGCTCTGCTCGGTAATCTTCACCTTGGTCAGCAGCCTGTCTTGGCTGTGCTCGACCACGGCGTCTATCAGTATCATGGGCGCCCTGTGGGGCAGAAAATCGGCGATATCACGCTCGGTTAAAGGCTGGGTCATTCAGGGGCTCCACGGCTGAAGATCAGGCTGGCATTGCTGCCGCCAAAGGCGAAGGAGTTACTCATCAGGTGATTCAGTGAGTGGCGGCTACCCTGTTTGACCAGCGGCAGTGCGGGATCCTTGCCATCCTGCTCACAGTCCCACAGATGCGGCGGCAGTTGCCCATCAGGGTTGAGGGGCGACAACAGCAGCCAGCAGAATACCGCTTCCAATGCCCCGGCGGCGCCCAGTGCGTGGCCGGTCAAGGGTTTGGTGGAACTGCAAGGCGGCAGTGCTTCGGCAAATACCGAGTGCATGGCGCGGCTTTCCATGGCGTCATTCTTGGGGGTGGCAGTGCCGTGCAGATTGACATAGTCGATGTCATCAGGCGTCAGCCCCGCCTGCTTAAGTGCCATCTCCATGGCAGCAATCGCACCGCTGCCCTCGGGATGGGGCGCCGAGATATGGTGGGCATCGGCCGACTCGCCGACACCGGACAGCAGCACCTGGCCGCTTCCTCTCTCCAGGGTAAACAGCGCCGCGCCTTCACCTATGTTGATGCCGTCGCGGTTGGCGCTGAAAGGATTGCAATGCCCCTTGGAGACAGACTCAAGTGCATCGAAGCCGTTGAGGGTCAATTGGCACAGGCTGTCGACCCCGCCGACTATCACCATGTCGCACAGTCCGGCATGCAACAGCCGTTTACCGGCGGCAAACACCTTGGCGCTGGAGGAGCAAGCCGTCGACAGTGTGTAACAGGGGCCGCTCAGCTTGAACCAGGCTTGCAGGAAGCGACTGGTGCCCCCCAGCTCCTGCTGAAAATAGTGGTAATCCGAGGGGAAATGGCCGTGGCGATTGCGGTACTCCAGTGCTTCTTCGCCCTTGGAGATCCCTGAGGTGCTGGTGCCTATGACAACCGCGATGCGCTCCTTGCCATATTTGGCCTTGGCGGCTTCCACCGCCGGGGTGATTTGCAGGGCGGCGCACAGCAACAGGGCGTTGTTACGACAGTCATAGTCGGCAAACTCGGCGGGAATGGCCGGTAATTCGCTGTTCACTACCCCGACTATGGCCGGCCGTTCAAACAACAGGTTGTCGCGGCTGACCATGCCGCGGCTGTCACCGGCGAGCAAGGCGTTAAGCACCTCGTCGGCCCGGTTGCCGAGAGGGGTACAAAAACCCGCATGATTTATGGCTGTAGTTGTCATATCTCTGTTTTGGGATCCGGCCCTGTATCCATTACAGGGGCTTAATGTTCAGTTTTAAATCGGCCTGCGGCATGTTCAAGGTCACTTTTGCATGCCAAATGTTGGGGCTGGAGTAACTTATCCGCATCAGCTCGCGATTGTCATTGCTCAGCAATACCCGGCACAGGACGGCGGCGCAATCTTCCAGTTTCACCCTGGCGCCATCCAGATAAGCGTTCAGCTTTTCCTCCGGCCAATAGATGAGTTGCAGCAAGGCCAGCAGATATTCTGCTTTAAACTCATTGCCGAGCAGTACACTCTGCTCGCTGGTCAGTGTATGTCCATCGTAGATCAAGGTAAACAGTGCTTGGCCCAGAGGTGCCAGCCCCACCACAGTCATCTGCTGCGGCTGCAGTTCCAGTTGGCTGATAAGCTCATGGCTCTGCTCCCCTCGTTGCAGCCGCACCTGCTGGCTGAGACTGAGCGTTTGCTCCAAAGTTTGAGTTTGAACCGAGTCACTGCCCTGGGGCTCATCTGGTTGCTTTGCGTCTTTGGCAGCCTTGGTATCAGAGGTTTGTCCCTTGGGCGCGGCCTGGTTCAGCGGCAGCGGCGCCAGACAATAACTGACATCCTTTGCCAGGGCAACGCAGGTTTGGCGATACAATAGCTGGCTGCAGCCACTCAGGCCAACCAGCACAGTGGCAAGCAGCAGCAAGCGGGTAACAGCGGCTGTCATAAGGCTTCCTCGACAGCGTCGCGGCAGAGGTTCACCACCAGATCCAATCTGCGCCGGGATTCACTGACAAAGGGGTTGTTGCTGTCCCAGGCGTAGCCCGCCAGGATAGAGCAGATCATCTGTTTTATTTTCGGGTTGGCGTCTTCAAAGAAGATCACCTCCTGGAATCTGCCGTCATACCAGGCTTCCACATAGGTGCGGAAGGTGTTGACCCCCAGCATCAAGGGCTCGGCATAATCCTGCTGCCAGTCTACCGCTTCCCCCTTGAGCTGGCGTACCAGACAGTTGCAGGCCAGACTGGCCGAGTGCATGGCTATGGTCACCCCGGAGGAGAATACCGGGTCGAGAAACTCACCGGCATTGCCCAGCAGGGCAAACTTGTCGCTGGCCAGGGTGCTGACATTGGCCGAATAGCCCTTCAAGGTGGCGCAGTCGCGGATCACTCTGGCGTCTTTAAGCAGCGCCTCCAGCCCTGGCTCTTCATTGACTATGGTGCGCAGTTGCTGCTCCAGGCTGCCTTCGAGTCTTGCCAGCAGGTGCGGTTCGGCCACCACCCCCAGCGAACAGGTGCCGTTACTGAAGGGGATCAACCAATACCAGATATCCTTGTTGCGCGGATGCACGCTGATAAGGATCTTGTTGCGGTCAAACTCCGGGTCGCTGATATTGTCCTCAATATGGGTAAAGATGGCCGAGCGGGCCGGCAGGCTGGAGGGGCATTCCAGCTGCAGCAATCTTGGCAGTACCCGGCCAAAGCCACTGGCATCCAGCAGATATTTGGCCTGCACTGAATAGACTCGTCCATTTTCGTCTGCCACTGTCAGCCGTGGCTCTGCGCTGAGATCCACCGCGGTGACTGTCTGGCCATAACGTATCTCTACCCCTTGGGTACTGGCGGTATCGGCCAGCAGTTTGTCGAACTGGCCTCGGGGAACCTGAAAGGTGGTGCCGGGGCCCGGGGTAAACTTGTCATTGAAATCAAAGGTGGTGTAGCGGCCGTTGCGCCGAAAGGCGGCGCCGTTTTTAAACTGAAACCCGGCCTCGGCTACGGCTTCTGTCATCCCAGCCTGCTCCAGTACTGTCATGCAGCAGGGCAGCAGGCTCTCTCCGATGGAAAAGCGTGGAAATTGGGCCCGCTCCAGCACCAGGGCATCTACTCCTTGTTGTTTCAGCAGACTGGCCGCGACCGAGCCGGATGGCCCGGCACCGATAATGACCACATCGACTTGTTCCACGGCATTGGCAGTGTTCACTTTGCATTCCTTGTAAGAGTTGAGGTTAGGGGAGCGAGTAACAGGGTAAAACCTATGCCCAGCGCCAGGGTTATACCAAAGGCGGCAATGGCATAGGTGTCACTCAAAGCCAGCAGGCCAAAGGCCAGCAGGGTGGAGGCGGCAGACATCAGCACCGCCAACATCACGCCTCTGGGATGCTGTTTGGCTTCGGCAAAAAACAGGTTGTAGTCCACGCCTATGCCGAACACCAACACCAGTGCCAGGGCATGAAACAGGGTTAAGCCGCTGCCGAGCCAGCCAAGGGCGCCCAGAGTCAGAATCGCCGCCAGAGTCGGCACCAGCGCCACCCAAAGGCCGCGGCGCAAACCAAAGCGCCAGCTGAAAATCACCGCCGCCAACAGCAGTGCCAGCGCCAGCATCATCAGGGTCAATTGACGGTATTTGGCCATCAGCGCCGAGATATCGGCGACCTTGTCGACCAACTGCACGCCCGGGTTGCTGCTTGCCAGCTGCTTGAGGGCGTCGAGATCGCGGATGCCACCGAGCAGCACTATGGCGGCGTGAGCCGATATTCCGTCAGTGGGGGCGAGGTAGAGGTCACTCAGCCCTGAGGATTTAGCCCCTTCACTGGCGAGCCAGTCTGTGGCCGAGAGCGGCTGGAATTCGGCCCATTGCCTCGAGAGCGGCCCGGCCAGCTCGGCATTCAGCCCCAGGGTGTCCAAAACTGTATCTGTTTGGCGATAGATAAGCCCCTGCAGCTGATGATCTTGCTGCTGGCGTTTGATGCTCGGCAAGTAGCGGGCGATATTGACGCTGTTGCCGAGTTTGCCTTTCGCAATCAAACGCTTGAGCCCGGGCGCCAGCTGTTCGAGACGCTGCAGCATCTCCTCGGCGCTGTCACCCCGAACCAGCAGGAACTGATTGTCCGTGCCGCCACTCAGCAGTTGCCTGAGGGCATTTTCCGGCTCGCTGACCGCTGGTGGGCTGCTCTGCAGCGCGCGGATATCATCGTTGGTCTTGAGGTCAATGCCGCCAAACAGCAGCAGTAACCCCAATGGCACTAGGATTAACAGACTGCTGCGCCGACCGAGAATTTGCCAGAGATTCAGCAAGCGGCCAGCCAGCGCCAGGCGGCTGTCTCCGGCAAGCAAGGGGCTGGCGGCTATAGCCGGATACGCCAGCAGCAGTGTCAGCCAGGTGAAAATCAGCCCGCTGGCACAGAACACGGCCACCTGTTGCATGCCGGGGAAAGGCGCCAAGCCTATGCCCAGGTAGGCGCCGATACTGGTGATCAAGGCCAGGGTCACGGCCGGGAATATCAGGCCAATAACCTGCCTGGGAGAAGCCTTGGGATGTTGCAAGCGCTCGCAGTAGAAGTGAAAGCTGTAGTCGATGGCGATTCCGATAAGGCTGGTGCCGAACACCAGGGTCAGCAGATGCAGTTCGCCAAACAGTGTCAGGGTCGTGACTGTCGCCGCCAGAAATCCACTGCCCAGGGTGAGCAGTGCCACCGTCAGCGGCATCAAGGAGCGAAACGCCAGCAGCACCAGCAGGATCACTCCAAGCAGGGAGACTAATCCGATACGGTTGATCTCGCTCTTGGCCGATTCTGTGGCGGCCGCAGCATGAAACAGGGCGCCGGCCTTGAGCACTCGAATATCTTGCGGCAGAGGCGCCAAGGCCTGCTCCAGCGCCTTGAGCTGGGTTGCCTGTTGCTGCGGGTTAAAGGCGCTGCCTATGCCCTCGGCCATCACTATGGCTGCATACTGGCCTTGCGGCGTTGGTGCCAACATTATGCCATCTGCCTGGATGAGACTGCGGCCCTCGGCCAGCGACTTGAGCCAGTCGGGGAACAGCAACAGCGGATCTTCGGCAATCAGGTCGCTGCCGGCGGCGCCAAAGGCGCTATAGAGCTGTTGCTGCGCGTTTTGAATCAGAGTGGTTAATTCACCGCTAGCGAGTTGCTGCCTCTGGCTGTCACTGAGCAGCCCCATGCGATAGGGGAAATAGAAACGCCCCAGGGCGCTGAAGCTGTCGGCCTCGGCGCTGCGCACTCTCTTAAAGGCGTTTTGCTCCTTTTTCAGCGCATTTTGCAGCTGTTTGCCGGCGTTGATCGCCTGAGGCTTATCATTGGCAATCAGGCCGATATACAGCTGATTGCCCAGTTTCTGCTCCATGCGTTTCAGCGCCGCTTCGGCGAGCGGATCTTCCTGCACCTTGGGCAGCATGGCGAGAATGTCGCTCTGAATACGGCCGCCCTGTTGCCACTGCCAGACGCCAAGCAGAATGAGCAGTGTCAGCAGCCCCAGCCACAACAGTAGGCCAACCGGCGCCGAGAGCCTGGGACGAGTGGGTTCAGGGCGAGGCGACATCAGGGGGTCACCTCGGGAAAGAAGCGAGCGCGCTCGCTGTCATTGAGTGGTGATTTGTCCAGTTCAGAGAAGAATATCTGGCTGATATCGCCGTTCTTGGCCAGCAGGGTCAGAGATTCGAGATCCTGATTGCCTTCGAGCACCATTTGCGGCAGCTGAGCCGCCATTGTCTGCTCCTTGGCCTTGAGTCCCAGTTGCCAATGACCCGCTTGGTCATTGAGCAGATAGAGTTCAAACCCCTGGCTCAATGCCTGAATATCACCGGAGAGCAGTGATTGCATCATGCGCGGCAGCATTTCAGCCACGGCCGCCGGGCCGGCATCGGCCTTGGTGACACTGAGTTTGCCCTGGCTGTCCTGCTGGATAAGCTCGCCCTGTTTCAGCAGCAAGAGGTTGTCGAAGGGAGTCTGCTGTTGCCAGAGCATGCCCAGCTCTCGTTGAAACAGAAATTCGCCGCTGCTGCGAAGTGGCTGTTTCAGCACCCTGAGCCAGCGCACCTGCTCAAACTGGCCTCGGCTGCTGTCGCTGAGGGCCATCTTAGTGCTTAACTGTTGCAGAGCCTGCTCTGTGGCCGCCTTGGCAAAGAGTTTGTCGAATGCTTGCGCCTCCGGCCTGACTCTTCCCTTGGCTTCGGTGGCCAACACTGCCACCGGCTCTGTCTGAGTGTTATCAGCCGCCACTTTTCCCAGTGCCATAGTGGCCGGCGCCACTTCTCCCAATGCCATAGTGGCTGGCGCCACTTCTCCTAAAGCCATGTTGCTGCAAGCGGCGCCAAACCAAACCAGTCCCAGCAGCCCAAGCAGTAGGGCGGGCTGCCGAGTGAGCCGAAAGCCGAAAGCTGAGGGTTTCATGACTTGGCCTCGGCGGCCGCGATAAAGGGCGCCAGGCGCTCACGGAACACCGGCGGGGTCACCAAGCACAGTTCCTGGGTCTGCATATCCACTGCGGCCTGTATGGTGTAGCCCTTGGTGAGGCGCTCACCAAGGGCGGCGTCGCAAATTTGGTAGTTGATCTTCAGCCGATTTTCCCACTCAACCAGGGCGGCACTCACCCGGATCTTCTGCTCGAAACGGCTGGGTTTGACGTATTTCAGCTGCAGATCCACTATCGGCCAGGCGTAACCCGACTCCTGCATTCGGCGGTAGCCGTAGTCGAACCTGTCCAGCAGCTTGCAGCGGGCTATCTCAAAATAACGCAGATAGTTGCCGTGCCAGGTAATGCCCATGGAATCGACATCGTGGAAGGGGATCTCCAGCTCTATTTCAGTGCTGAGGATGGCTTTCATCGGCACACCTCCCACTCCCCGGCTTGGATCTTGGCCAGGGTTTGCCGCAACAAGGCTTCCAGCGGCCTGTCTTCAATCAAGAGTTCAAAGTCGGCTTCCAGCTGCGCCAAAGTGGTGGCCACTGACTCGGTCAGCGACTCACGTTCCAGTTCACCGGCGAGCAGGCGCAGGCGGATCCCCTGACTCATGGCCAGCAGTGCGGCAGCGGCCACCTGCTCGGTCAGTTCCAATACCCGCAGGGCGTCACGGGCGGCAATGGTGCCCATGCTGACTTTGTCCTGGTTGTGGCACTCGGTAGAGCGCGAGAACACGCTGGCGGGCATAGTGTGTTTCAGCGCCTCGGCGGTCCAGGCCGAGCAACCTATCTGCACTGCCTTGAAACCGTGGTTGATGGGGCTGCGCTCGCCCTGGCTGGCCGACAGGTTGGCAGGCAGGCCGTTGTTGAATTTGGGATCCATCACCAGAGCCATCTGCCTGTCCAGCAGATCCGCCAAATTGGCCACCGCATTCTTGAGGCTGTCCATGGCAAAGGCGATATGGCCGCCATAGAAGTGGCCGCCGTGGAGAATATGTTCCCCCTCGCCGTCCACTATCGGGTTGTCGTTGGCACTGTTGAGTTCGGTCTCGATAAACTGGCGCATAAAGGGTAGGGCATCGGCCAAGACCCCGATAATGTGCGGCGCGCAGCGAATCGAATATCTGTCCTGCAGTCGGTCAGAGTTGCGTGGGTGCTCGTGGTGGTTGAGGTCTTCACGGATCCAGGCCGCGACCTGGTTCTGCCCCGGGTGCGGCTTGGCGGCAAACAGTATCTCGTCGAAATGGTTGGAGTTGCCCTTGAGTGTCAGCGAGGCCATAGCGGTAATGCGGGCGCACAGGCGGCTCAGGTACTCGGCCCTGTCATAGGCCAGACAAGCCAGCGCCGTCATCACGGCGGTGCCGTTCATCAGTGCCAGGCCCTCTTTGGGCCTGAGCTTGAGGGCGCTGATCCCAAGTTCGGCATAGACCTCGCTGGTGGCGCGGCGCTGTCCTTGATAGAAGACCTCCCGTTCGCCAACCAGTACGGCGGCCAGATATGACAGTGGCGTGAGATCGCCGCTGGCACCCACAGAGCCTTCCTCCGGGATCACCGGCACTATGTTGAGGTTCAGCAGCAGGGCTATGCGCTCCAGCAGCTCATAGCTGACACCGGACTTACCCACGGCCAGTGAGTTGAGGCGGCAGGCCATCACGGCTCTGGCCTGGGGGATCTCCAGCACCTTGCCCATGCCGCAGCCATGAAAGCGCGACAGATGCAGCGGCAACTCGTGTACCAGATCCGGGCCGACATTGACGGTACAGGAATCGCCATAGCCTGTGGTGACCCCATAGACCACGCCTTCTTCATGGAGCAGGCTGTCGATAAAGTGGGCGCCGCGCTGGATATAGTCACGGTACTCTGCACTGGCGTTGAGGGTTACCGGCGCCCCTTTGGCGATGGCAACCACCTGCTCCAGTGTCAGTGATGTTTGGCCGAAGCCGACCGTCTTGGTGGCCTTAACTGTTGCGCTCATGAATTGTCCTTGGGGCGGTCAGCAACTTGGTCCTGCCGCCAAAAATCGAAAAAGTTAAACCACTGCAGTGGTGCCTTGCGGGCAAAATGTTCCAGTCGCTGGGCATAGAGGCCTGCTGCCTGTTGCAGCCGCTGCTGCCGCTCGGATCTCGGGCCTTTGAGGCTCTGCTCGAAGGGCTCTAACCAGACCTTATAGCCCTGCTGCTCCCGCAGGCAGAACATGGTGTAGATGGGGCAGTCCAGCAGACCGGCCAGAATAAAGGGGCCCTGGGGGAAGGGCGCCATCTCGCCGAGGAACGGCACTTTCACCGTGCGACCCGGGCTATGGCTGGAGGTGCGATCGGCGGCAATCACCACCAATTCACCGGCCTCGACCTTGCTTTGCAACAACATGGAGGTGGCCGGGTTGAGTTCGGTGACCTGAAGTAAGTTGAGTTCACTGTCCGGGTTCAGCTGTTTGAGCACCCGGTTGAAGTTTTCGGCATTGCGGGTCATCACCATCACATTGACCTTCACCTTGCGCTGGTGAATGGAGATGGCGCGGCACAGCTCGATATTGCCAAGGTGAGACACCAGCAACACGGCTCCCTGGCCACTTTGTAACTGCTCGGCCAACTGCTGACGGTCGCTGAACTCCACCTGTTGCAAACGAATGCGATCGCACCAGGCATCGATGCGATCCAGTGCGGCATTGCCGAAGGCGAAGAAGTGGCGCAGGCTGTCGCGCCAAGTCACCGGCTGACCGAGACTCGGGTGCTGTGGCTCCAGTGCCTGAACCCGCTTTAAAAACGCTTGTGATGCCTCGCGGGCCTGTCGCCCCGTGATAAAGAAATAACAGATCACCGGGTACATTATTGCCCGCGCCAGCCAGTGGCCGCCGAAACGATAGCTCTCGGCCAGCAGCTTGATACCCCAGTAGCTGCCCCGCTCCTTGATGTTGGACCAATGAGCGCCTTGGGGGTTGTCTTGTGCCGCTTGGGTTGGCCCCAGTTTCTGCCCCTTGAGCTTGCGCCACAGCATGGAGAAAAACAGCCTGCTGTGCAGCTTGCTGATCCGCACATTGTCGGCCAGCCCCTGAAAATGGCTGCTGCCGTCTTCCGGGTAGATCACCTTGGTGGGGATATGCTCTATGGCAACACCGCGCCAGTAGAGACGCACCATGACTTCGATATCAAAGTCCATCCGCTCGCCGAGGGCTTCGCTGCTAAGCAGGGCCTCGGTGGCCGCCAGTGGATAGACTCGAAAGCCGCACATGGAATCGCGGATATCCAGGCTCAGGGTCTCGACCCAGACCCAAAAATGGGTCAGGTAACGGCCGTAGAGCCGACCCTTGGGCACGGAATCATCATATTGCGGCAGGCCGGAGATCAGCGCCTTGGGGTTGAGCTGCGCCCTGGCGATTAGCGCCGGAATATCTTCCAGATTATGTTGGCCGTCGGCGTCCACCTGTAGGCCATGGGAAAAACCCGCGGCCCAGGCGGCGCGCAGGCCTGTCATCACGGCGGCGCCCTTGCCGCGGTTGTAAGGGTGATGCAGCAGGCTGACCCAGTCGCTGTGCTGTTCGGCCAACTGTTGCAACAGATATCGGGTCTCATCGTCGCTGCCGTCGTTGATCAAAAAGCAGGGCAGCCCCAGCGGTTTGAGGGCTTCCAGCGTCGCAGCGATATGGCCCCTGTGGTTGTAATTGGGGATGATCAGCGCCAGCTTCATTGCTTGGCCTCTGTCTTGAAGGCGATACGACCCGAGCCGAACTTCTGTTCGCCGTCGCTGTAGCTGAAGCTCAGTTTACCCTTGGCGGGGTTATTGCTGATGCTGAGGGTGACTTGCATATTCGGCAACAGCAGTTGCTGAAACTTGAGCACCTCGAGTACCGCGACTTCGGCATCATAGCCGAATGCCTGGCTGCCGAGACGCACGGCCCAGTCCAGTTGAGTCACGCCGGGCAATACCGGCTGGCCGGGAAAGTGGCCGGTAAACATAGGCAGCTCGGCCGCAATGCTCAGGCGCCAACTGGCTTCATTGTCCTGATGCCGGTGTTGAACAATGGGCGGAAGAACAGACTTAATCATGATCAAACAGCTCAAGAATATCGTTTTTGAGCAACTTGCCCTGGGCATTGAGCGGCAGCTGCTGTGGATAGCGCCAGCGCCTTGGCAGAGTCACACGTTCAAATTGGCTCAGCAGATGGGCCTTGAGGGCGTTGTTGATGCTGAGTTTGCCCTCGGCTTCGAGCTGTGCCTTGCCGGCGGCGGAAAGCTCTACCGCCGCGCCCAGTTGCACTCTGGGGTTTTCCAGCAGCACCAGATGCGATTGGGTCACCCAGGGATGGGCGTTGAGCAAGGTTTCCATCTGCACCAGAGACAAGCGCTTTTCCTCTATCTTGACGATGCGGTCCAAGCGGCCTTCGAGGCAGAACTGGCCTTCGCCCAGCAGCCGAACCTTGTCTTCACAGCGGTATTGGCCGTCGTCTTCGAGATAGGGGGAGCGCAGCAGCAAAGCGCCGTCGCTGTCATTGCTCAGCTCCATGGGGGTAAAGGCCTGCCAGGGGGTATCGCTGCTCTGTTGGCGCCGATAACCTATGCCGCCGGTTTCCGTGCTGCCGTAGACCTCGATTGGCAGGCTACCGTAGCAGCGCTTGACCCCTTGGGCGGCTTCCAGGCTCAGGGGCCCGCCGGAGCTGAAGATCAGGCTGGGAGTGTGCAGCTGGCGTTCATGCTCCAGCGCATCCGGCAGCCTCGACAGCTGCGCCGGGCTGCTGATCAGGCACAGGTTGGGAAACAGGGCGGTGTAATAACTCAGGGTTTCCGGGTATTCCACCAGATCGCTGAGGAAGGGGCGACTGGCCGCCAGTGGCCAGAGAATCTTAAACAGCAAGCCATAGATATGCTGGTGGCTGACGGTGGCAATCACACTGCACTGTGGCAGGTGAGCGGCGAAGGTCTGCTCCAGCACACTGACTTCGGCATCCAGTTGCTGCAGGCGCTTGCGAACCGCCTTGGGTTGGCCGCTGGAGCCTGAGGTGAACAGCAGCAGTTCGCCGAACTCATCCCCCTCGGCCATCTGCGGCCAGGGCGAGTGGGGCAGTGACAGCTCTTTTTTCAGCTCGAGCCAGATCTTGCCCTCACACAGGGGGCGGTCTGACACTATGGCATCAAACTCCTGGGTCAGTTCGCTCAGAGTCCCCGGCTGAGTGTTGGCCGGCAGTATGATCTGCTTGCCCGACAACAGGGCGGCACAGAGGCCAACGGCGAACAGATCGCTGCTGTCGCAGGCCAGTAACCAACGCTTTTCCGACCGGGCTTGCAGGCGCTGATGCAGATGATAGACCTGGGTGGCGAACAGTGAACCCGTGACTATGTCATGGTGGTTAAAACTGATCAGTTGTTGCCCTGCTGGGCCTTGGGTAAGCCAGGTTTTCAATAACTCTGTCATAACTGTCCCTTTATGATCGCTTCAGACAAAAGTGGCGATAGAGCCATTCTCCGCCACCGAGCAGCCCCATCAGCAGATAGGCTATCAGGCCGTTGTACAGGGTCCAGGTCTCCAGGCTGGTAAACAGCGCCGTATAAGCCGCCATGCCGCCGTTGAAGACAAACAGACCACACCAGAGTTGTGTGACCCTTACCAGGTAGGGCCTGGCTTCCTCGGGCAGATCCGGCTCGGCCAACCTGGCCAGACGTTCCACCATGCTGGGACCCTTAAGCAGCGAAGAGGTAAACAGCACCAGCATGCAGGCATTGACCAGTACAGGGTAGTACAGCAGCCAGTCCTGACGCTTGGCGAGCAGGCTGCCGAGCGCCAGCAGTAACCCCAGAACGACCGGAGCGGCCAGCGCCTTGAGCTTTTGCTTCCCCAGCAGCAACCTGGCACCGAGCAAGGCCGCCAGCAAGAGTGCCAGGCCATTGCCCGGCAGATAGTTCAGCCCCAGATATACCGCCAGGGGATATCCCAGCAGCAACAGGGCCGTGACTGTCTGAGCCAGGGCACGCATCAGTCTTTAACCAGTCCCTCGATGGCGTTAACCACGTCGTTGACCGTCCGTACCGACTTGAATTCATCGGGCTGGATCTTTTTGCCGGTCAGCTGTTGCAGTTTGATCACCAGATCCACCGCATCTATGCTGTCCAGATCCAACTCTTCATAGAGTGAAGCCTCAGGGGTTATCGCCTCGGCGTCCACTTCAAACTCATCGACCAGGATCTTGCTCAGCATTTCCAATATCTGTTCACGGCTTTGCATGAGCACCTCCTACGCGCGCTGGGATTCGATAAACGCGGCAAGGCTGGCCACACTGTAAAAGTGAGCCTTGGTTGCCTCTGAGTTGGCTTCTATCTTGACGTCGAACTGCTTCTTGATCGCCAAGCCCAGCTCAAGTGCATCGATGGAATCCAGTCCCAACCCCTCACCGAACAGCGGTGCTTCGGTATCTATATCGTCGATACTGATATCCTCAAGATCGAGGCAATCTATGATTAGCTGTTTAATTTCGTTATGTAAGCTCATAATTTATATCTAATTGTTGTTTGTAATAGGTTTCCAGATCTCTGGTGAGTTGGCGTGCCATCCGGGCATCGCCACCGCTTTCGGCATCATACCTCAGATGCGCTATGCTTGCCCCGGTTTCCACTTGCATCTGTATGGTGCGTCTCGGGATTTCGTACCAGGGATCCTGTTTGGTGAGTCCGGGATGGACCACCCTGAGTACCACTGGCAGAATATCGGCCCCGGTGCGCAGGGCGATATTGGCCGAACCGCGGGCAAAGGGATTGATCACTGCGCCTTTTACCGTGCGTGTGCCCTCGGGAAAGATGATCAGATTGGTGCCTCTGGCCAACACTTCACGGCAGTCCTGTAGCAGCAGATCGGCGCCGCGATTGGGAATATAGCCGGCGGCGGAGACGACTCCGCGCAAAAAAGGGTTACGCCACAGTCCCTGTTTTACTATGCAGCCGGCATTGGGCATCAGGCTGATTAACACCACCACATCTATGAGGGTGGGGTGATTGGCAATCACCACCATGCCCTTGGCCTGCTGTAATCGCTGCAGATTTACCGTGCTGACCCTGACCACGCCGGCCCAGGTCAGCATATGCACAAAGCCGCGGAACATGTAGTGCACCGCTTTTTGTACTCTTTGAATGCGCACATCGCGCTCGCCGGGCCAGAATCTCAGCACAGGTAAAATGGTCAAGGAGCTCAGCAAGCCGCCAAGGCCGAAGGCGATATAACAGCTGATGCCGGCGAGCCAACGGGGAAAATAGCCGATACCGGTTGCCGGGGCTGTCATAGCGGCTCCCTTGAGGGTTCCAGCTGCCAATGCCAATGGGCCAGTTGCCCCTGGATTGCCGTGCCGTTTGCCAGTGCCTGCAGCAGTGCGCCGAAGCTCAGCGGCTGCCCGGCGCCGGTCTGCTGGCTCAGGGTAACTCTGGCTATGCCGGTAACATCGGCCGGGGCCAGCTGCAGAGACAAGGCCAGTGGCAGTTCCATCTCTTGGGTAAATTCATCATAGACGGGCGGCACAGGGTCATCGCCGAACACCAATAGCAGGGGGCTGGGGTCCTCGGCCAACTGGGCCCAGGCTTCCAACATGGCTTGGGATAGGGTATCTGTGCCCGCCGCCACTGAAGTGGAAGCGCCAGTATTACCCGTGACTATGCCAAACAGACCGCTGGCGGTGTTGTGAACCGATTGGCTGAAACCCATGGGAGAGAGCGGCTGCCTGGCAATAATATCCTGCAGCAGTTCTATGGTGCGATTGAGTTCGCCATGGCGCGAGGCAAATACGCTGCGGCATTGGCTGGGAGCTTCGGCCTGGAAAGCGGCTTCCAGCATCATCTTGCTCAGGCGGCTGAAACGGCGCCGCTGCATGGCGGCAACCTGAGGTAACTTGGGGGCGAGGCGATCGCTGTCATCAAGGGCGCAGTTGCTGCTCTGCCACTGTTGCCAATCTTGCTGCTGTTGATACTCCGGAGACCAGGCTCCCCAGGAGAGAATACTGAACGCTAGTTGCACTGCTTTGCCTCTGACACAGATCTTTGTTGCTATCCCTTACGGGTCGTGAGGGAGTGAATCTGTTGGGTCGGAATGCGACCGCCGTACCGATTGCCTTTCCCCTCTGAAACACCGGTACAAAGGGCTGTATTCTACACTGAAAGTACGGGTTTTAAGAAGGGGTTTAGGTTACAGCTAAAGATCAGTTACAACTTTTCACTAACAAGGGAATCGCCCGGCGACTGCCGGGTGATTCAAATGCTGCTCAGTTGTTCAACTGGCTTTGCAGTCGCCGCAGTGCCGTTTTGATTTTGCGAGTGTTGTCGGGCCCCATACGTACCAGCATTTTCTGCGCGTTGGGCAGGGCTTCCAGCTTGGGATCGACAAACTTGTAGTTCACACTGATGGCATACAGCTCGATAGGATCTTCTATTACAGGGGTAGCCAACAGCACCTTGATGGCTTGTTGCATCCGCTCATCGAATTTGAGGTTGGGATAACCCAGCTCATCGAATGCCTGCTCCAGCAGCGGCGACAATTGACGATAGGTGTTGAGCAGCTGCTCGTCGTTGAGCCCGGTGAGGAAGTCAGCGTAAAGGTCGTATCTGTGGTAGCTATCCGGATCCAGATAAGTCTTGTTGGCAATTTCAGATACAGTGAAGGTGTCGCTCGGGCCTTTCATCGGACTGGTTTTACGAGCCAGTTCACCTTGGGCCAGATTATCGACAAACACCACGAACTGGCGTACCAGATCTTGTTCAACCAGCAGTGGCTCTATCTTCATACCATCGGCCATGGCCACGGCCTTTTCATGAACATACTCATCACTTTCGGCCAGTGAAGGCAGGGGTTGTTCCGGCTCGACTTCGGGCTGAACCACTTCAGGTTCAGGCTCGGGCATGGTTTCAGGTTCAGGCACCTGAACCTGGGTTGGCAGCGGTTCGCTGGGCGCGGGTTCAGGGAGTTCAACCTGGGTGGGTTCTGCTGTTTGCTGCGGCTCTTGTTCGCCGCTGAAATAGTAGTAGGCTCCTCCTGCAATCAGCAATACCAACACTAGCAGGATGATAACAATGCCACTGTTGCCAGAGGACTTTTCCTGCGGCGCGATTCTATCTTCTTGATTGACTTGCATTGGATTTCCTTTCATTGATACCTGTGAGGCAGCGCTTCTCCCATTCTGCAAATATTGGCCATCTTGTCCAGCTTTCGGCCATTTAGCAGCAAGATTTATTTGTGAAATATTGCCAGTAGAGCAGATCCTGTGGTGGCTGACTTGAACCCCGGCTGAACTCTCGGCAATTTTGTGACGTTTTTAGCGCACTAGGCCTGAACATATTGCTGCCGGTCGCCCAGCCAGCGCTGAATGATGGCATCGACATTCTCCGGTGCCTGGCTCATCACATGACGGGCCAGTTTCTGGATGTGGGGAATAAGCGCCTGATCCCTGACCAAATCGGCCACTTTCATATCGGCTATACCTGTCTGGCGGGTGCCCAGCACCTCACCCGGGCCGCGGATCTCCAGATCTTTTTGGGCAATCACAAAGCCGTCGTTGCTCTGACGCAATACCCCAAGCCGTTTGGTAGCCGTGTGTGACAGCGGTGCCTTGTACAGCAGGACGCAGTGGCTGGCCACGGCGCCGCGACCGACCCGGCCGCGCAACTGGTGCAACTGCGCCAGCCCCAGCCGTTCCGGGTTCTCGATGATCATCAGACTGGCGTTGGGCACATCGACCCCCACTTCAATGACAGTGGTGGCCACCAACAACTTGAGCTCGCCGCGTTTGAAGCTGTCCATGACTTGTTGTTTTTCGGCGCTCTTCATACGGCCATGTACCAGGCCTATGCTCAGCTCCGGCAGGGCGGCACGCAGTTCTTCACAGGTGTCTTCGGCTGCCTGGCATTCGAGCACTTCGGATTCCTCGATAAGGGTGCAGACCCAGTAGGCCTGGCGACCGTCATTGAGCGCCGCCTGACGTACCCTGTCGATTACCTCCTGACGCCGACTGTCACTGATGGCCACTGTGGTGACCGGGGTACGCCCCGGCGGCAACTCGTCAATGATGGAGGTATCCAAATCCGCATAGGCTGTCATCGCCAGGGTGCGAGGAATAGGGGTCGCCGTCATGATCAACTGGTGGGGATGAAAACCCTGGCTGATGCCTTTCTCTCTCAGCCCCAGGCGCTGATGCACGCCGAATCTGTGTTGCTCATCTATGATGATCAACGCCAGCTTGTGAAACTGTACCTGCTCTTGAAAGATGGCGTGGGTGCCTATCACCATGTGGGCACTGCCGGAGGCGATATCCTCCAGCGACTGGGCTCTGGCTTTGCCTTTGAGCTTACCCGCCAGCCAACCGACCTTGAGCCCCAATGGCTCCAGCCATTGGCTGAAATTAATCGCATGTTGCTCGGCCAACAGCTCAGTGGGCGCCATCATGGCCACCTGATAACCGTTTTCTATCGCCTGCAGCGCCGCCATGGCGGCCACCAGGGTCTTGCCCGAGCCGACATCGCCCTGAACCAGGCGCATCATGGGTTGTGGCTTTTCAATATCACGGCCGATATCTGCCACCACTCGCTGCTGCGCCCCCGTAGGTTTAAAGGGTAAGGCGGCGAGGAAGGGATTGAGCAAAGCGCCGGTGGCGGGCAAAGGCACAGCTTTGTCATGATTGCTTCGCTCTCTGAGCTTGAGCATAGACAGGTTATGCGCCAGCAGTTCTTCCTGTACCAGGCGTTGCTGCGCCGGGTGTTGCCCCTGTTCCAAGCGATAGATATCGACATCTGCCGGGGGCCTATGCAGGGTGCGCACCGCCTGGGCCAGACTTTGCTGATTGGGGCGCAGCGCCTCGGGCAGCAACTCTTGCAGTCCATCGTCCTGCAACAGGCTTAGAGCCTGCTCGGTCAATTTCATCCAACTGGCCTGCTTGAGCCCTTCAGTGGTGGGATAGATGGGCGTCAGGGTGTCGTTGAGGTTGGGCGGTTCGTCGCCCTTGAGTATCTTGTAATCCGGATGAATGATCTCGGCCTGGTGGTTACCTCGGCGCACTTCGCCATAGGCTCTAATGGTTAGCCCTTGTTGCATGGCATTGCGCTGGGCGGCAGAGAAATTGAAGAACCTCAGGGTCATGGTGCCGCTGTCATCACGGACATTGCAGATCAACATGCGCTTGCGGCCATTGATGATCTGGCTGGATTGGATTTCGGCTTCTATGGTGCCGTAGCTGCCGGGTGTGAGGCTGGCTATGGGGTAGATGCGGGTTCTGTCTTCATAGCGCAGCGGCAGGTGGAACAGCAGATCCTGTACCGTGTTGATTCCGAGCTTGTGCAGTTTCTCAGCCATTTTAGCGGCTACGCCTTTAAGCTCGGTGATAGCAATAAGATCCAGTCTCTGCAAACCTTTAGCACCGGATTACTGTGAATTTATACATATACTATCAGAGAAATAGCCCTTGGCAATGCGTTGCTTTTATCGGCCGGGTAAAGTGTGGTGCAATGGCGGCAGGGCTTCTGCCTGGGTGGGCGGGTGTATGGCAAAAGCCCTGATATATTTGTGACGGATTAATCTGTCAGTGCCACCAGTTCAACAGGGTGACCAAGGGCTTTATCAGTAGCTGAACGCTGCCTATTACAAACAGCCAGGCGCCGATAAGGGTGTGAACGTCAGTGAGAAAAAAGAAGCTGCCCAGTAGAAAACAGAGCGCGACTATTAGGTCGCTTAGGGTATTGAACAAGGCGTGTTTGGGAAGAGGGGTGGCGGGGGCTTTGATATCTTGCTCGGCAAAATATCGCTGCTTACTGTCGATCATGGTTCCTTCTTGGTAGTTATGATTTGCCGCGATACCTTAACGCTGCTACCTTCCGAGTGCAAATCTAATTCCCTAATTATTTGTTTTAATGAGAATAAATATATCTACATAACCATAAGATTAAGTTAACAACTTGCATCTTGGATTCGGCAGGCTTGGCAAAAGAGTAGCGTAACTTAACGGCCCAGGCCTGAACCCTGGCTAACGGTTATTTCACCGTTAAAGCCTATCAGTTCGGCGAGTGTTTGTGCGTAGGCTCTGGCTTTGTCTGTGGCCTGCTTTTGAGGTTTGAACAGGCCAAAACCGAGTCGCTCACGCTCAGAAAAACAGAGTACCACGCTGACACTTATGAGCTCTTCGTCAGTCAGGTGTTCAAGCATGTGACTTCTGGATCTTTCGTTATAGGTATTGCGTTGCACCTTTATGCGGCAGAGTTGACTGAGAGGCTTGCTTTTCCCGCCCCGGAAGACGCAGCCTTGTTGCAGATCCAAAGTTACGGGTTTGAGCTGGCGGTAGAGGTTCAGGCCCATGATGATACCGCTGAGCCCCAGCACTATGGCTATGATGGCAGCCGTAAACCAAGTGTCCTGTCTGGCGGGGTCCAAGACGAGTACTCCCAGTATTCCGGCAAGCATCAATAATAGTCCCCAAAGCGCGTATTTCAGTTGCGTTTGCCTGCTGCGCCAGATGAGTTTCAACTTGCCCGGCTCAGCCTCGAGCTCTGTCATCAGCATATGCTGCTGATATTGGCAGAGCCTGGCCTGTTGTGGGTTTTTGGTCATAAAATGGTCGCCATGAAATCAGTAGTTTGTCGTAAAACTCAGTGCTCAAGCCAGTAGGCTCGAGTGAGCCGCTATCAGTTGCCAGCCGCTTGCCCTGTGCAGCCAAACCCGGGTAAAGCGAAAACGGCCGTTGGTCGGTGCTTTGGCATAGCTGCCTTGAATATTCACCTCCGCCGACACTATCGCAGTCCCCTGATGCAGTCGTATCTCTTCGGTTAGAGTGTCTATCCGAGTGATATTGAGCAGGCCTGAGCAGTGGGCATGCAGATCCTCTGCTTTGCCGAGCACTTGCCCCAGGTGATTGGTGAATATCAGCTGAGGCGACAACAGTCTATCCAGCAAATTGATATCCGAATTCAACATGGCGCTACGCAGTTGGCTTTCTAGTTGTTGAATCTCTGAGATGTGATTCATGGTTATTCCCAAGCCCTGATGAGTGACGGCAAAGAGGCAAGAAGGTTAAAAAATACTGACTTTGGCACACTTGCTGCAGTACCAGGAGTTCTGCCATTGGTTCAGTGCCGCGCGGTATTGCTGCATTGACTTTCGCCCTCCCAAGTAGTTTTTCCATAGCCAATCGGCGCTCAGGATCAGAGTAAAACTGGAGGCAAAAAAGCACAGCACTCCAAGCCAAAAACTGCTCCAGTTGCTGCCAGCCTGAAACCCCAGGTAGCCGCCCAATAGTAGCCCGGGGAAAGCCGCCAGAAATAGCACCAAGGGCTGAGGGTCAGATGGCGGCGAGCAGCGCTTGGCCAGTTTGGTTTGCAGTTGGGCGCTACCCTTGAGTTTTTGTTTTCCATGCACAGAAAAGGGCTGGTTGTTCCACACGGGTTTGGCCGAGGCGCTGACTGAAACTTCTGTTGTGTCTTCGGCATGAATGGCTTTGAAGTGTTTGATATTGTCTGAGCCGCAATGTCTGCAATGCATTGATTGTTCTCCTTAACTTGGATTAACCGGATCCCTGATGTTGCTCGTTCAAACAACTGCCTTTGAGTAACAAGTCTGAGCTGAACGCCGAGTCATGGTAAAGCTT
Source organism: Shewanella sp. BJSY2023SW001 (assembly GCF_047314685.1). Classification (NCBI taxonomy): domain Bacteria; kingdom Pseudomonadati; phylum Pseudomonadota; class Gammaproteobacteria; order Alteromonadales; family Shewanellaceae; genus Shewanella; species Shewanella sp. BJSY2023SW001. The sequence continues at coordinate 42,579 of NZ_JBKORF010000042.1, read as the reverse complement.
TTAGCCTCTGGGTTGAACCCTGAGATGCCACGCTTGCGGTATATTTAAGTGAACCCGCATTAATGGATATAACAGTGAAATTTATCGGGCGTGTTGACCCTAAAAAAGCCAAGTCATTTTAGGGCTGGACAGCGCTTTACTTCCGATATTCGTAGAGCGGAACCGGTTTTTACCTGTTTTGGTAAGCCGACCTTGGTTTCTTAAACCCCTGCGATTGAGGCTCTGGGGCTCAGGATACAGGTCTCTGCGTAAGGTAAGGGAGTTATGTTTGTTTGAGCGCCTTTATCACCAGTGTCTTACTGATTTTTCCAAAGAGAAAAACATCCAACAACCGAGTAACTTACTCTCCGAAAAACTAACCTCAAGTTGTGAGCCCCTGCATAGTTAAATTGATTAACCTGAGTAGAATCCGCGCGCCAATAACATATGCGTAAACTCTATTTGGGGAGATATTGATGAAGTTGAGTAAAGTCGGTCTTGGGGTCACTGTGTTGATCTGCTCGCAACTGGCGGGTTGTATGGGGCAGATGGGGCTTTCAGGCATGTTGACCAAAGGCAATTTGAGTGCGGTGGATAACCGTTACGGCCGCGCCGGTTTGTACCTGTTGCTGGCGCCCGTCTATGGCATTACTGCCGCCGCCGATCTGTTTATTTTCAACAGTATTGAGTTTTGGACCGGCAAGAACCCTATTACCGGCAAGTCACCGGCCTTGGTAGATATGCCGGCCGATGCAGTGTTCAAGATCAATCATAAACTGGACAAGGATCTGACCACTGCCCCGGTAAAACTGAGCCGTGCCAGCATGTCAGCCATAGATGACAATACTTTGGCGATGACGCTGAGCTATGAAGATGGCACCGAGCAGGTAATGCTGGGGCGCAAGCAGGGGGAGATGGTGGACTTCTACCTGGATCAGCAATTCATTGCCAGTGTCAGCATAGCTGAAATGGAGAGTTATGTAGCGGCTCGCTCCTGAGCGCTTTTGGGCTGTTTTGGCCCTTAACTTGATGATATCCCGGGTTTTGATTATTCATTTTTGGTGTCAAAACCCGGGATTTTTTATGCTACTGCGGCTTGGCAATAAAGCTCTTCAGAAGCATTCAATTGTCAGTGGCGTACTCAGATTCAGGCGCTGGCGTGGGTGACCAGATAGCCCATATAGCCGCAGTAACCCAGCAATAATATGGCGCCTTCGCGGCGACCGATACGAAATCCGCTCCAGGCAAAGGGCAACACCAACAGTGCCAGGGTTAGCATCACGCTGAAGTCCAGGCTGCTGAAGCCGGCAGAGCTGATGGGGTGCACCAGGGCCGTGACCCCGAGGATCCCCAGCAGGTTAAACAGGTTGGAGCCAACCACATTACCTATGGCGATATCGCTCTGGCCCTTGAGTGCGGCCAAAATCGAGGTGACTAATTCCGGCATGCTGGTGCCTATGGCAATAATGGTCAGGCCGATCACTACTTCGCTGATACCGAAGGTACGGGCCAACTCGACTGCGCCATCGACAAACAGTATGCCGCCGCCCACCAACATGCCAATACCGGCGATGATAAACAGCAGCGACAGTAGAGGGTTCTTGGGGCCTTCAATAGGTTCATCGGTATCTTCGCCCTTGCTGCTGAAATAGCTGAGCAGCAGATAGCCTACCAGTAAGCTGGTCAGCACGGCGCCGTCAATCAGGCTCAGTTCACCGTCGAGTACCAGCAGCCACATCAGAATAGAGGCGCCTATCATCAGTGGAATGTCGCGTCTGACCATCTGTGTCTGAACGCCTATCGGGCGGATCAGTGCGGTCAGGGCCAGGATCAGACCGATATTGGCGATATTGGAGCCCACCACGTTACCCAGAGCAATGCCCGGGCTACCGGCCAGTGCTGACTTAACGCTCACTGCCAGTTCGGGAGCACTGGTACCGAAGGCGACGATCGTCAGGCCGATCACCAGAGGGGCGATTCCCAGACGCAGGGCGATGACGCTGGCGCCGCGAACCAAGGCTTCGGCTCCCAGAGTCAAAATTAAGAAGCCGCCGAGAATAGAGAGTGCAATCAACATTGAAAACCGCTTTTCCTGTCAGTAAGGTGCCATACATACCGGCACCGATGAATGTATTTGGGCTGCCAGCATAAGGTTTTTCCCCCCGAAGGCAACCCCTTTTTGACAGAATATGTCATAAAAATCCCGGCCGGAGCCGGGATAATCAGATAAATCAGGATAAGGGCTTTAGATTTCGTCTTCCCAGACGACCTTGGCGCCGCGGACGCCTTCCATCCGACTGGCGTATCTGCTCTCCAACACATGGCGCTTGATTTTCAGCGTTGGGGTCAGCACATCGTTTTCTATGGTCCAGGGCTCCTTAACCACCAAAACAGCTTCCACGGTTTCATGGGACTCCAGGTTGGGGTTAACCGCATCCACAGTGGCCTTGAGCGAGGCGCGTACCTCTTCTCTGGCTTGCAACGCCGCCCCTTCAGAGAGTTGCACCAAAGCCACTGGGTGGGGTAGTCCCAGGCCGATGACGCAGATAAGCTCCACATGGGGATCCTGCGCCATCTTACGTTCAATCGGCACTGGCGCCACATACTTGCCCTTGGCGGTCTTGAAGTTATCCTTGACCCGGCCTGTGATGCTGACGCAACCGTCGGCATCTATGGCGCAGAGGTCGCCGGTGAGGAAAAAGCCCTCTTCATCGAAGGCGGCGGCTGTGGCTTCCGGCGCCTTGTAGTATTCACGCATCAATCCCGGGCTCTTCACCAGCAGTTCGCCATTGGCCGCCTGCTTGACTTCGCAGCCGATCACCGGCTTGCCGACAGTGCCTATCTTACTGGCATCGAAGGGGAAGTTGATAATTGAGTAGGCGCAGTTTTCCGTCATGCCCCAGGCTTCGCAGATATCCAACCCTATGTTGTGATACCACTCCACCAGTGACGGAGGTATGGGCGCCGAACCTGAACCGAGCAAACGACACTTATCCAGCCCCAGGCCCTTATGGATCTTGCGTTTGACCAGATGGCTGATGAGGGGGATCTTCAGTAGCAGATTGAGCCTGGCGTAGCCGACCTTATCGATAATGTTCTTTTGGAACAGGGTCCACAGCCGAGGTACCGAGAAGAATACGGTTGGCCGCATTCGCTGCACATCGGCAACAAAACTGTCGAGGCTTTCGACAAAGGCAACGCAAGAGCCGGAATAGAAGGAGGAACCCTCTATCGCCACCCGCTCTGTGATATGAGCCAGCGGCAGGTAGGACAGCAGTCTGTCTTTACCATCTGTCTTGAGATCGCGCACCACGGCATTACAGGTCCAGCCGTAACTGCCGAAGGTTTGGATGGCGCCCTTGGGCTTGCCGGTGGAACCTGAGGTGTAGATCAGCGTCATTACCTGCTCGGCCTCGGGATAAGGGGCATCCACCAGAGGTGTACCGAGATTCAACAGTTGCTGCCAGTGATATTGAGCCGGCATGGTGTCATAAGGCATCGCCAGGCGCAGAATATCACCGCCGACACCGGCTTCCTGATCGGCCCAGTGATCCAGTTTACCCAGTATGATGGCCTTACAGCCACTGTGTTCCAGCACGTAGCGTATGGTATCGGCATTGGCCGTGGGGTAGATGGGCACACTGATATAGCCGCCGTGCATCAGCGCTAGATCGGTAATGAACCACTCGGCGCAGTTTTTTGACAGCACGGCTATCTTGTCGCCGGGTTGCAGCCCCAAGTGACGCAGGCCGCCGCAGAGTTGTTGCACCTTGGCCTGTACCTGACGCCAGGTCAGATCCTGATATTGGCCGTTGATTGGCTGCCTGAGATAGATCTCATCGCCTTGAGTCTCTACCCAGTGGTCGAGCATTTCCACCGGGCTCTTGAATGATGCTTCCATGGGGTGTCCCCTTTACTGTTCTTGTTATCTGCGTAGCTGCAGCTTCCCCCACGGCGGCTGCAACGATCTGATTATCTGTTAGTTTCGCTATGCAGTGGCCAAACCAGTATGGCGACAATTGTGATCTGGTGCAATATTTAATCGGTTGTTTGAAATGCTTCACAGTTCCTGGATGGGTTCACGCATCCGTTGCCACCAGTCGGCAGCGGCGACTATCTGGCCCTGCGCGTCTATGGTCGGGTAGGGAATGCCTTTGCGCCGACAGGCTTTGGCATAAATGGGATGGCCTTGCTCAAACAACATGGTCTGGCAATAGTCATTGTCCAGCTTGCGACTGCCATAGAGGCCGGCCTCTTGCCGCTGACGCTGCGCCTCATACAGCAGCAGCGCCGACGCCACCGAGACATTGAGGGATTGCACCATGCCGACCATGGGGATCACTACCTGCTCGTCGGCGGCGGCCAGGGCTTCGGCGCTGATGCCATCACGTTCATTACCGACAATAAAGGCGGTGGGGCGGCGGTAATCCAGCTCCCGAAAGTCGCGGGCCTGAGGGCCGAAATGGGTGGCGACCAGCTGCATTCCGCGCGCCTTGCAAGCCTTGACTGCCGAGGCAAAGTCATAGTGTTTAATGGTTTTTACCCACTGCTGGCTGCCGGAGGCGGTATTGCCGGACAGGCGCATATCGGCATCGGGCCAGACCGCATGAATTTCGTGGATACCCACAGCATCGGCACTGCGCAGCGCGGCGGAAATATTGTTGCTCTTGTGGACTCTGTCCAGGATCAGGCTCAGATCCGGCTGGCGCATGTCCAGCATTTGGTTGATGCGAGCGAAGCGTTCGGGGCTCATTGGCGGGGGATCCTATATGAAAAAGGGCGCCGTAGCGCCCTGTATTTGGGAGGGAACTCAGAGTTCCATCACACCGTCCATCTCGACCAGAGAACCCTTTGGCAGCTCTTTCACGCCTATGGCGGCGCGGGCCGGGTAAGGCTGGTTGAAGTAACGGCTCATGATTTCGTTGACCGTGGCAAAGTTGCCCAGATCCAGCATATAGATATTCAGTTTGACGATATCGGCCATGGAACCGCCGGCGGCTTCACAGACGGCCTTGAGGTTGTCGAATACCCGTACAACCTGGGTTTCAAAGTCGTCACCGGCCAGTGCCATGGTGGCTGGGTCCAGCGGGATCTGCCCGGACAGGTAGACAGTGCTGCCCACTTTGACTGCCTGGGAGTAGGTGCCGATAGCGGCGGGAGCCTTGTCTGTTGCTATGATGATCTTCTCTGCCATAACGCTCTCTCTTTTTCTGTTATCAACGGTTACGGGATGTACGCAGAACCTCGGGCAGTACCCTGATTCGGCGCATAACATTTGCCATGTGGATCCGGTCGCGAACCGAGATGCGCAGGTTGATCAGATAGACGCGGCCATCGCGCTCTTCGGTGCTGAGATTGTGAATATTGGAGCCTTCGGCGGCAATGATATTGGTGATCTTCGCCAACGCGCCCTGATGGTTGACGATTTCGACCCTCAGGTTGGCCTGGAATTCGACCCCATCGACGGCATCCCATTGCACCGGAATATACTTGTCCGGCTCGCCCTGATAGCCGCGGATGTTGGCGCAGTTTTCCATGTGCACCACCAGGCCCTTGCCTGGGCTTACGTGAGCAATCACGGCATCCCCAGGAATGGGGCGGCAGCAGTTGGCGAAGGTAACCAGCATGCCTTCGGCGCCGCGGATCGGCATCAGCTTGTGCTCATCATGCTGTTTCTGCGGCTCTATCTTGTCGCCCTTGAGGCGTTGGGCTATGACTATGCTCATGGCATTGCCAAGACCTATGTCGGCCAACAGTGATTGCAGATCGGCGTGTTTGGTGTCTTTGACTACCTTGTCTATCTGCGCCGGATCTATCTGTTCCAGCTTGGTTTCGCCCAGCGCATGGTTCAGCAGACGCCTACCCAGGGTGCTGGCTTCGTCCTGCTTGAGGTTCTTGAGCACCTGACGGATTTTGGCGCGGGCCTTGCCGGTAACCACGAAGTTGAGCCAGGCGGCGTTGGGGCGGGCGCCCTTGGCGGTGATGATCTCGACCGTTTGCCCGGAAATCAGCGGCTGACTCAAGGGGTAGGCCTGGCGGTTGACCCGGGCGCCGACACAGGTGTTGCCCACATCTGTGTGTACCTCATAGGCGAAGTCCACTGCGGTGGCGCCTACCGGCAGTTCCAGAATGCGGCCCTCGGGAGTGAATACATAGATCTCTTCCGGGAACAGCTCTGTCTTGACGTTTTCAACAAATTCAAACGAGGTGGAAGCACTCTGCTGCAGTTCCAGCAGGCTTTGCATCCATTTGCGGGCGCGCAGCTGGGTAGTGGTACCCGAGGCGCCGGTCTGGCCACTCTTGTACATCCAGTGGGCCGCAACCCCTTTATCGGCCATCTGGTCCATGTCTTCGGTACGGATCTGAATTTCCACCGGTACCGCATGGGGACCAAACAGCGAGGTATGCAACGACTGATAGCCGTTGGCCTTGGGAATGGCGATATAGTCTTTAAACCTGCCCGGACGCGGCTTGTAGAGGCCGTGCATCACCCCGAGCACCCGATAACAGGTGTCTATGGAGTCCACTATCAAGCGGAAGGCATAGATATCCATCACTTCTTGGAATTGCAGCTCTTTGCTGCGCATCTTGTTGTAGATGGAATAGAGGTTCTTTTCCCTGCCCTTGACCTTGCCCTTGATACCCACATCTTCCAGGCGGGTACGAATGGCGGTTTCTATGCTTTGGATCAGTTCCTTGCGGTTACCGCGGGCGGCACGAACCACCTCTTTGAGTACCCGATAGCGCATAGGGTAATAGGCCTGAAAGCCGAGATCTTCCAACTCTGTCTTGATATTGTGAATACCCAAACGGTTGGCGATGGGGGCGTAAATTTCCAGGGTTTCGCGGGCAATGCGGCGACGTTTGTCCGGCCGCAGGGCGCCCAGGGTGCGCATATTGTGGGTGCGGTCGGCCAGTTTGATGAGGATCACCCGGATATCCTGGGTCATGGCCATCATCATCTTGCGGAAGTTTTCCGCCTGGGCCTCTTTCTTGTCGCGGAATTTGATCTTGTCGAGCTTGGAGACACCTTCCACCAGTTCCGCCACCGAGGTGCCGAACAGTTCGGCCAGATCCTGATGGGTAACTTGGGTGTCTTCTATGGTGTCGTGCAGCAGGGCGGCCATCAGCGTCTCATGGTCGAGACGCATTTCGGCCAGGATGCGGGCAACCGCAACCGGATGGGTAATATAGGGTTCGCCACTGGTACGCATCTGCCCTTCATGGGCATCACGCGCCACCTGATAGGCCTGCTTGAGTAATTCTACCTGCTCCGGCTCCAGATAACTGGCGGCAGACTCCTTGAGACCTTCAAACAGATACAAGTGGCTGTTCTCCTAAGAATGTGCCTTAGAGTGAAGAGTTACCTTCTGCAATCGCTGCCACGGCAGCAATTTCAGCTGCTTCGCGCTCACGTACGCTCTGACGCTCATCGGCATCCAGAGTCGCTGAGTTAACCAGTCCCTGTTCGATTTCGCGCAGTGCGATAACAGTGGGTTTGTCGTTTTGCTCTTCAACCAAAGGATCTTTACCCTGGACGGCGATCTGACGGGCACGACGCGCCGCAACCATGATCATATCAAAACGGTTGCCGATTTGTTTAACGGCGTCTTCTACAGTAACGCGAGCCATGTGTTGAAACTCCAGTGATTTGAATGGAAAAAATGACGCAAAATTGTACACGAAGGCAATTAATCTGCCAACAGACCCTTAAGCATATCATTGTGAGTATTAATTTGACTAGCACGAGTCAGGCGTTGTGAGCGAATGATCGCGCTCAGATCCCCCAGTGCAGTCTCAAAATCGTCGTTGACTATGATGAAATCATACTCTTTATAGTGCGACATTTCTGACACTGCCTGTGCCATGCGGGAGGCGATGACTTCGCTGCTGTCCTGACCGCGACCGGTCAGACGGCGCTCCAGCTCTTCGCGGGACGGTGGCAGAATAAAGATGCCGATGGCCTCGGGCATCAGTTTCTTCACTTGCTGGGCACCCTGCCAGTCGATATCCAGGAACACATCTATGCCCCGTTCAAGCGTTTCTTCAATGACCTTGCGGGAAGTGCCATAAAAGTTACCGAAGACTTCGGCCCACTCGAAGAAGGCTTCTTCGGCAATCAGCGCCTTGAACTCCTCCACCGACACATAATGATAGTGCTGGCCGTTAACCTCTCCCGGGCGGGGCTGGCGGGTGGTGTGCGATACGGAAACTTGTTTGTCGGCCGGTTTATTGGCCAGCAGGGCTGCAATCAGTGACGATTTGCCCGCTCCACTGGGGGCCGAGACAATAAAGAGGTTTCCGCGTGCGCTCATAATATTTGGGTTCCAAGTCTTTGGTTGCAAAAAATCGGTGATTAATGAGGGAAGCTACGAACTCTGGTCTGCCGTTATTCTGGATTGAACAGGAGTTCAAGGCAGCTTCCTTAAGGGCAGCTATTATATAGGCAGGCAACGCTGCCATGCCAGTGGCGCTGACAATTGCCATCAAATTCGTTAGTCTGCCATCAAATAAGTCGGCCGATTTTTTAAGGGGTTCTGTGCTGTATAAATCGCTCATCTGTATTCAGGGTTACGACAATGGTCTGCGACATGCGGCCATCAGTGGCGCCGTTTATTTTTTACTACTCGTGTTGGGGCTACTTTCCGGTGGCGGTAGTTTCATCTGGTTACCCGGGATTTTGCTGGCACCGGTATTACTGCTCAGTTGTCGTCGTCGCCTGGGTGACGGTGGCCTTAATCCCTGGTTGTCACTGATAGCTCTGCTGCCTTGGCTTATTCTGTTGTTGACCTTAGGTAGCGGCCAGGAAGGCAGTTACCTGATAGGAGCCCTGGTGCTGGCTTTGGCGCTGCATACAGGTTTGGCACTGTTGCCTGGAGGGAATCGCGGCCGCGGCGCCAGAAGCCAGCGAGACTATGTGCAGGGATACTGTGGCCCTGTGCCTTTGAGCGCTGAGCGCAAAAACAAGATAAGAAGGGTCGAGCCAACCCTGGGCGGCGCTTCAGTTCTTGAACCTGAACCTGAACTTGCGCCTGGGTATGCTGCCGAGCGCGGCGCTGCTGAGTATAACGCCGTCCATGACCTCAGTCATGATGCCATCTCCTATGGACCTGGCCGCAGCCGTTATTTTGACTCGGCGCCGAGTGATGGCGATGCCTCTGAGATAAATACAGAGCCTGGTTGGCATACAGATAAGCAAGCCCGGCATAAGGTCAATAGCGCTGAGTCTGGGTTTGATGATGAGGTAGACCGCACCGGCTCCTTGTCGGTATTGCTGCTCTCCTGGCGCGATGCCGTAATGCAACTTTGGCAGCGGCTTGGCGGCTTTTCGGCCGCCCAGCGTAAGGGCTTTGCCATAGCCGCTCTGGTCACAGCGCTGCTTGGCTTGGGATTGATCATATGGCTGCTGTGGCCTCAGGCTGAGCCTAATGACGCATCAGGCCGTGATGAGACGACAGAGATTGTGGCCGAAACCTCCGACAGGGTGACAGTGCGCCTGCCGGACAGCTTCAGTCTATCGCTCGATGGTGACTTGCTGCGTATGAGCTGGCTTGGTGATACTGACGCCCCAGGCCCCTTGTGGGATCTGGCTACCGCCAAGGGCGATCGCCGCTGCGCCGAGCTGGTGTTTAACAATGGCACTGGCTACCGTCCCATGTCGGTCGTTATCGGCGATAACGGCAAGGTAGAAGCGGCCTTCAGCCCTCTGGACAGTCAGGTGATTGTTCAGGATATGGCGCGGCGGGGCTCGGTTAAGCTCTGCGGTTATGACTTCAGCCTCAAGGGCAGTCAGGCGGCATTGGGTTCTGTTCCGGCCTTTCGGCAGTTTATTGAATAGGGTGTATATTGGCGTACGGTTAACCACAGCTTTGATTCATCAGAGCTGTGATTCTGTTATACTGCCTCGCTTCTTTCGGCTCGGCTTTCTTCGCGGCATATTCGACAGTTTATGGATACAAAATTAACTCTGGTGATTATGGCCGCCGGGCTGGGAAGCCGTTTTGGCGGTGATAAACAGTTGGCGGCATTGGGGCCCAATGGGGAAACCATGCTGCAATTGGCGTTACGCTCGGCCATCAAGGCCGGGTTTGCCCGTGCGGTGCTGGTTATCCGTCCTGAGCTTGAAAGCGAGATCCGTCGCCAGTTAAGCGACTTCCTGCCTTCCGGGTTTGAGTGGCATCTTTGTTATCAGACGCTGGACGATCTGCCACAGCCGGTATCGGCAAGGCAGACAGGGGATATCACAAAGCGCCACAGTAACAGGCAAAAACCCTGGGGCACGGCGCATGCCCTCTGGAGTGCCAGGCATCTGGTCGATGGCCCCATGGCAGTGATCACCGCAGATGATTATTATGGCGATCATGCCTTTGTGCAGTTGGCCGAAGGGCTTAGGCAATATCCCAATGAATGGATGATGGTGGCCTGGCCGCTGGGACTGACCTTGTCCGATCATGGCGGGGTGAATCGTGGCCTGTGTGAGGTCAATGGGAAGGGTTACCTGACTTCGGTGCAGGAGTGGCTCGATATTCGTCCAGGCACCCATGGCCTTGAGGGAGAGCTTCAGGGTGAACGCCGGCCGATAGCCGCCGATGCCTTGGTATCCATGACCTGCTGGGGCTTTTCGGCGAATATATTTACCGCACTGGAACAAGGGCTCAGACGCTTTTTGGCAACCCATGGTGATGACCTTAAAGCCGAGTGTTATCTGCCTGCGATAGTGCAAAATGCAATCGAGCAGCCAGACCCAGAGCCGTGTCAGCAACAGCAAAATCCAGCCACCCGCAGTGTCAGGGTGGAAATCGCCCGCGAGGCCTGGTTGGGAGTGACATATCCCCAGGATGCCGCCCGGGTGAAACAGCAATTACAGGAGTTAATGGGTGCTTGAACTTATTCGGCAGCAGGTGCTGCCTCACTTCGGGATCCCTGATAATGCCAAAATCAGCCCGCTGGGTAATGGTCATATCAACGACACCTTTCTGATCCGCAGCTCCGATGATGAACTTGTGCTGCAAAAGATCAACACTCAAGTATTCCGTGCGCCCAACGCCTTGGTTAACAATGCAGCCAAGGTCAGCGAGCATTTGAGTCAGTGTGCTGCTGAAGGCGGCTATCAACTGCAGCTGATAAGGCCTGTGATGACCCGCGAGCAGCAGTTGGCGGTGGATCTCGGTGAACAGGGATTCTGGCGCGCCATCAGTTATCTGCCTTTCAGTCAGAGCATCGAAGTGGTGCGCTCTGAGGCCGAGGCCGAACAGGCGGCGCGTGCCTTTGGCCATTTCGCGCGCGCCCTGAGCCAAGTAGACCCCCATGAACTGGAAGATGTGATCCCCAAGTTTCATCATCTGCCAGGCAGAATCGAAGCACTTTCCAAGGCGGTTGCCGAGGACCCGCTTGGGCGCCTGCAGCACTGTCGGCAGTGGGCCGAGTTGGCCTTGTCCCAGCAATCGCTGCTTGCGGAGCTTGAAGATACCTGTGCCTGTTTGCCGCTGCGGATTTGCCACAACGACACCAAGATCAACAATATGCTGTTCGACAAGCGTGATATGTCCAGCATGGCCATCATAGATCTCGACACCTGCATGAAGGGTTTCCTGATGTATGACTTCGGCGACATGGTGCGCACCTTCTGCTCGCCCGAGGCCGAAGACTCCACCGCACTCGATAAGGTCAGAGTCAGGCCCGAAGTGTTTGCCGCCATCTGCCGGGGTTACCTGGCAGAGCTGGGCGAGGTGTTGACGCCACTGGAGCGCCAGAGTCTATGGCTGGGCGCCAGAGTCATTTGTCTTATGATAGGTGTGCGTTTCCTTACCGACTATCTGTTGGGGGATAAGTATTTTCATATCCATCGCGAAGGTCACAACCTGGACAGAGCCGCCAACCAGTTCACCCTCTATCTCAGCTTATTGCAGCAGAGCGAGGCCCTAGAGGCGTGCTTGGTTTGAGCATCTCGCCGTCTCTGAAAAGGGGCGGTGAGAGGTCTCCTTTACGATATTGTCTGGAAAATCTGCTGGCGATGCAGGGCTAGATATTCTTCTGCCGGGGCAAACTTGTTTGGTAGACGAATCGGCTGGTTTTCAAAGCGCTCAAAACTGTCACTCAAATATCGATTTTTTTTCGTCAGGAGTTTAGGGGATAGCAGCAACTCCAGATGGGAATTCAAGGTGATCAAGCCTTTGTCAAAAGCGGCGTCATGCAAGCTGGAAAGACACAGGCCGTTACAGGGGTTGAGACGTTGGTTAGGCTCTTGGCTCCAAGGCACTATATGGCTGGCAATCAGTAACTCTGGAATGTCTAATCCTGTTATGCAACAGCGAAAATCATAGGCACTCAAAACCGAGCTTCTAAATACTTGTTGGCCGACTCTGGTCTTAGTCAGCGTCTCTCTTTCCCTACCGTGAAAATCGTCAGTCCCTGCGGACTTTACATTTTGTGGCTCAGAGGATTGTGTTAACTGCAGGTGGGCAGCATAAGCTTTGAGATAGAAGGTTTCCCAGTCCTGGGTCATCTCTTGCCACATGGTTTTGTCGGCTCTAGAAGCACCAGGGAGTCCCCTGCGACCTGTAGAGGTGATGCTGGGGTCACAGCTGGCAATATTAGCCATCTTCATCGATAGCGATGAGGCCGACCTTTGCATGAGTTCGGCTATCTGGATTATTTCTGGGTTACGCTGGCTTATTCTGCCAAAGGGCGTGTGGCTATAAAGATAAAAAGCCACCAGTAGTTCATCCCGATCCCACCTACGTTGATTTGCCATAAGCCCTCCTAGAGACGCTGCCAGTATGGATATTATTCCTTTTAAATCAAATGGAAAATTTTCGGTTATTTATTCGTGTTCCCACCTATGCATTCGCTTTTGCTGCAAAAAATCTATCATGGTGCAGACCTTGGGCGGTGTGATACTGCAGCGCCTGGCGGCCAAGGCGCAAACCCGCCTGGCGGCAGCGGGTTGGACGCCGCCGACGTCAAGGCGTAAAATTCGCAACTTGTGTCCTGCATAACACTGTGTTTTCGGGTTATGGTTTTGGGTTTAAAGAAGAATGGAGAAACAGGAGAGAAGCATGCCGTACTCTAACAGTCAGGCTTATCAGTGGGTATTGTTCGATGCCGATGAAACCCTGTTTCAGTTCGATGCGCCGCGTGGGCTCAAGCTGATGTTCTCCCGTCATGGGGTGGATTTCAGCGATGCCGACTATGCCGAGTATCAGCAAACCAATGCGCCGCTGTGGGTGGCCTATCAGGACGGCAAGATTAGCGCCAGCGAGTTGCAACTGACCCGTTTCAGTCATTGGGCCAAACGTCTCGGGCGCACACCTTTTGAACTCAATAGCGCCTTTATGACGGCAATGGCCGATATCTGTGAGCCGCTTCCCGGGGCTGCTGAACTGCTTGATAGCCTCAAGGGGCGTGCCCGCCTGGGGATTATCACCAATGGTTTTACCGAGCTGCAGCAGGTGCGGTTGCAAAAGACCGGCTTTGCCGAACACTTTGATCTGTTGGTGATTTCAGAAGAGGTTGGTCTGGCCAAGCCGGATCCGGGTATTTTCGAACATGCGCTGACCAAGATGCAGCAACCCGAGCGTAAGCGGGTATTGATGGTGGGTGACAACCCTCATTCGGATATTCTTGGTGGCCTTAAGGCCGGTCTGGATACCTGTTGGCTCAATGTGAAAGGCGAGGCGGCTCCCGAAGGGATAACGCCTCATATCGAGGTACGTTCATTGAGTGAACTGCAAAAACAGTTATGTAATTGATCGCCGCTTCCACTACAAGATTGTCAAATCGAAGGCCCGCCACTATGCGGGCCTTGCGCATTTCTGCGTAGCTGATAAAACCGCCGCCCGCCAGTTACTACTTTTAAGGGGTGTAGATACACCTTTAAAACGACTGTTAAAAAACATGATCTTCATCAAGTGATAATCATTATCATTCGTATAATATTACGCAACTTTGTTGATTTTGGGAGATATCTGAGTGAAACCGACTTATCTGGCAGTTGTATTGGCGGCCCTGTTGAGCCCGCATTTGATGGCGGCAGAAGCAGAAAAAACGCAGGAGCCGGCAGCGGAAAACATAGAGCGCTTGAGTGTGGTAGGGGTTAGGCAGCGGCTGGAGCAAGCCGGCACTTTGGCCAACACTATAATGAAGACGGAAGTCGTTGACGCCAGCATCATAGAAAACAAGAATGCCGTTAATTTGTCGGAAGCCATAGATAACTCTCCCGGGGTAAAAGTCTCTAACGAATGCTCCATGTGCGGTGTAAAACGCATCATGCTCAACGGCATGAAAGGGGAACAGACCACGATTCTGGTGGATGGTTTGCCGGTGCATACCATGATTTCCGGTTATTACGCCGTCGATGCCATTCCCACAACCGGGATTGAACGCATCGAAGTGGCCCGCGGCGCCGGTGCTTCACTGATCGCCCCGGAGGCGATCGGCGGTACTATCAATATTATCAGTTATGAGCCCACCGAAAACGGCGCCGAGTTGGATGTCGCCGCAGGTGAAAACGGTTATCGCAAAGTGGGTTTCCTCGGCAAGGGCGTCAGTGAAGACGGCCGCACCCGGGCAACGCTGGTGGCTCAGTATGACGACAGAGATCAGTTCGACGCCGATGACAACAAGGTCAACGAGGCGCCACTGCAGGAAAACCGCAGCGTAACCGCCAGAATTTCCCAGGATATCGGCGACTTTGATAATCTGGTGCTGCGCATGGCCAATATTCAGTCGGAGATCTTTGGTGGCCCCATGCTGGGCAGCAGCTTTGCCGATGGCACCGCCTCCAGCATAGGCAATGTACTCTCAGGTTTTGATGATAAGCCCAGTGAGCCGCAACAGCTGTTTGAAGATGGTGATATCCGTAATCCCTATACCGGCAAGGCTTGGGAAACTACCGAATGGATCAAGACAGAGCGTAACGAGGCATCGCTGGCCTGGCTGAAGGAATTCAACGACGACTGGAACATGCACCTGGCGGTAAGCTATGCCGAGCACAAACAGGACTCCTTCTACGAAGGGTTTGACTATACCGCCGATGACAAGATGTGGTTCTTCGACGCCAGATTCAACTACCTACTTAACGACAGCCATCTGTTGACCTTTGGTGCCGATCTGCGTACCGAAGAGATGCGCTCTCACTCCCGCGCCGGCAGCGCCAACCCTGACTATGTCTCCGACTCTTTTGACTATGATGTCAAGGGCCTGTACCTGCAGGATACCTGGCAGGTGACCGATGACCTCGAAGTTGCCATGGCACTGCGTTATGACAGCATCACTGCCGACTTTACCGACCCCAGTAAACCGGGCACAGAGCTGGATGAGTCGATACTCTCGCCCAGAGTCGATATTCGCCTGCGTCATAATGAGCTGTGGACCTCGCGTCTGTCTGCCGGTCGTGGCTATCGGGCACCGCTGTCTTTCTTCGAGACTGATCACGGCATTCTGGATGGTTCACTGGGGTTTGATATCGACATCGATGAACTGGAGCGTTCCAACTCGGTGAACTATGCCCTGAGCTACGAAGGTGACAGACTCACCTCTACCGCCTCCGTGGCCTGGACCGAAGTCGAGCATCTGGCGGCGTTGACCACCAACGACCAAGGGATCCCATTGCTGACCCAGTTGGATGAGAAGGCCAGTGTGGTGACCACAGACATCGCTCTGGGTTATCGTCTGACCGATGACCTGACGGTAAACCTTACCGGCGAGCACTTCGACTATGACTCGGTATTCAAGTCTTCCTATGCCGTGGCACCTATCGAGGAGCGAGTGACCCTGAGCGTGGATTGGGACGTCAACGACTGGGAATTTTTCGCCAACCTGGTGTGGATTGGCAGCCGCGATCTGTCGCAGTATGGCTATGAAGGTTACAACCGCCTGGATGCCAACGGTAAGGTGGATCCCGACTCGAAGAAACGTACTGATGCGCCGTCCTACTTTACCCTGGACTTGCGTGCCAGCTATCAGTTCAACGACAACCTGTCTTTCTATACCGGGGTCAGCAACCTGTTTGACTACACCCAGGCCGGTGATGAAGAAAGCCCCTTGTTCTATGACGCCGAAGGCGCCTTCGATGTGGGTTACATCTATGGCCCGCTGCGTGGCAGAGAGATCTATGCCGGCATGAAACTGGTGTTCTGATTATGAAGCGCCTGGCTCTGGGAATATTGCTGTTGTGTGCCATGCCGTTGCAGGCCTCACAGCTGACCCGCGACTATCAGTTTCAGCCCCTTCGCGGGCAGGAACAACAGACGCTGGCACATCTCGAGGGCCAGAGTGCTGTGCTGATGTTCTTTGAGCCCGAGTGCCCCTGGTGTGTCAAGCAGGCGGCGGTGCTGAAAAAGTTACATCAGCTGTGTCCTGGTCATCTGCAGCCGGTGGCGCTCGGCGTCAATGGTAATCAACTGGCCCTGAAACGGGCGCTGTTTCGCCTCAACTTTCCGTTTGAGGCCTATAGAGCGCCAATGGAGCTGGTCAGGGATATGGGCGGCATTCCGGCAACCCCTATCTTGTTGCTGCTGGACAGCAAGGGCAGGTTAATTAAGGGCTATCGTGGTTTGACCGGGGAAGCCGAACTGCAGGCGCAGCTCTGCCCGGCGGCCTGAGTGAGCCAAATTCAAACCTGAACCCATCGAAATAAAAATGCCCGGCATCGAGCCGGGCATTTTGTTGTCAATCTTAAACCCCTCCCATGGAGGTGGTGATGTCTGGTGGCTGTTTGGGTGCCCAATTTCAGGGCTGTCAAACTCAGGTGCTTTAATCGTTAATCCTTGACCGCCAGCAGCTCTCTTACTTGGGCGCCGACATCGCGCTGGAATTCATCGGCCTGATCGAATACTCCCAACATCTTGATAAAGCCGTGAATCGTGCCCGGGTAGCGCTGATAGTGTACGGCTACGCCGGAAGTCGCCAACTTGTCGGCGTACAGACGGCTGTCGTCGCACAGGGGATCGCATTCGGCGCAGTAGAGCAAGGTTGCAGGCAGCTTGCTGTGGTCGGTTGCCAGCAAAGGTGAGCAATAGGGATGAATGGCATCGGCCGGGCTGCGCAGATAGTGGTTCCAATAGTACTTCATGCTGTCCTTGTGCAGCAAAAAACCTGTGGCGTATTTCTCGGCCGAGGCCGTGTGCCAGCCGTACTGCACCGGCGGATAAACCAGCACCTGGCAGGCGAGATCTGCCGAATCTTCATCACGGCACCTCAATGCCACCGCTGCGGCGAGATTGGCACCGGCGCTGTCGCCAAAGATACCGATTCGCTTGGGATCCAGCCCCAGTCTCTCGGCGTGTTTGAACACCCACAGGGTTGCCGCGTAGCAGTCATCCATGGGGATGGGGAACTTGTGCTCCGGCGCCTTTTGATAATTAACGGCAATCACCACCACGCCGCAATTCTTGGCCAGTGCCCGGCTGAAGGGGTCATTGATCTCTATGTTCGACACCATCCAGCCGCTGCCGTGAAAGTAGATCAGCGCCGGTTGGGGTTGTTCGCTGTGTTTCGGGCGGTAAATCCTAACCGGCAGGTCGGCGGTAGGGCCGGGAATAAATCTGTGTTCAACGGCGGCCATCTCTTCCGGTGGCCTGGCCGGGGGAATATCGCTGTGTTCCTGATGACGACCGGCCTCGGGCGCCAGATCTTCATAGGGGGTAAAGCCTGCGGCATAGGTTTGCTGCAGGAAGGTTTCAACCTGGGGATTGAGTGGCATACGGGTACTCCATTCAGCAAGGGGATCAGGCCTTGTAGGTCACCTCTGTGACCCCTTTGAGCCTGGGACGGTTGGCTTCGGCTTGTGTCAGCGGCCTCACTTCCCGAAGGGAGTTGTGGCAGCGCGGCACCAGTGCCTGATATTCCCGGGTATTGAGGCGTTTCCAGTGTAGATCCTGCTCTGTGACATCGCGGATATATCGGGCGGGAGAGCCTGCCAGTAACTGCCGCGGTTGGCCCTGAAAGCCGGCTTTGATAAAGCTCATGGCGCCGACTATGCTGTCTGGCCCTATCTCGGCGCCATCCATGATCACGCTGTTCATGCCTATCAGGGCATTGCGACCTATGATGCAGCCGTGCAGCACGGCGCCATGGCCGATATGACCATCTTCGGCGACTATGGTGTCTTGATCGCAATAGCCGTGCATGATGCAGCCATCCTGCAGGTTGCTGCCGGCCTTGAGGATCAGCCGACCATAATCACCGCGAAGGGAAGCGTGAGGGCCGATGTAGACATTGGCGCCGACTATTACATCGCCTATCAGTACGGCACTGGGGTGAACAAAGGCGCTGGGGTCGACAACAGGGATCAGACCTTCAAATGCATAACAGCTCATGGTATTTATCCTGGTGGGTTGCAGGGGTGGGACATCCTTGTCCCGGTTGGCGTGCTTTCCTTAAATTATTTGCCTTTCCAGACAGGATCGCGTTTTTCGGCAAAGGCCTGTGGCCCTTCCAGCGCGTCTTCTGAATGCAATACTGATGGATAATGTTTCAGCTGACCGCTGCGGATAAAGCGATAGGCTTCTTCCACCGGCATTTCGCTGGTGGTGCGATAAACTTCTTTCAGAGCGGCGATGGCCAGAGGAGCACTCTGGGTGATCTCCTGCGCCAACTCTCGGGCGGTTTCCATCAGTTGGCTGTTGTCCACTACCCGGTTGACTATGCCCCAGCGCAGCGCTTCCTGGGCATCCATGCGGCGGCCTGTCATCATCATTTCATTGACAATCGCAGGTGGGATCAGCTTGGGTAGACGCAGCATGCCGCCGCTATCCGGTACTATACCCAGTTTGGCTTCAGGCAGGGCGAAGCTGGCGTTGTCGCTGCAGACTATCATGTCGGCGGCCAGGGCCAGTTCGAAACCACCACCGAAGGCATAACCGTTGACGGCGGCGATAACAGGCTTGTCCAGATCGAACAGCTCAGTCAGACCGGCAAAACCACCAGGACCAAAGTCGGCATCCGGGGCTTCGCCCTCGGCGGCGGCTTTCAGATCCCAGCCGGCAGAGAAGAAGCGCTCACCGGCCCCGGTGATAATTGCCACCCGCAGTTCCGGATCATCACGAAAAGCGATAAAGGCTTCACCCATGGCAAAACTGGTCTTGGCATCTATGGCGTTGGCCTTGGGGCGATCCAGGGTGATTTCCAGAATATGGCCATTGCGGCGTATGTGTAACGATTCGTTCATGCTAATACTCCATCTGGATTAAAATATCACTGAGTATGTGCGAAATACAGTTAACGCTTATCGCCAGCCTAAGGCCACAATCATCTATGGCTTAAGCAGATATTACCCAGCTATTACATTTATTGGTAATAAGCAACTTACCAAATACTTTTTGGTTTTTACGGTTTGCTTTTAAGCCTTCGATATATTGAAGGCTTAAAATTTTAATTCGGTTTATTTGTTTGGCTGGTTGTTAGCAAAGACTCTTCTTTTTTATTTTTCCCGAACAAGTTCTCGGTAAACTCTTTCTGATTTCAAGAAAAGAAGGCACTTTAAATTTAGCCATATGTTCTTCACAGTATTCGAAGAACTCCTCTTCGGTAATTGTCTGGTTTTCATGCAAGACAATAAAAGCCTTGATGGCTTGATCTCGAATTGAGTCTTTCACCCCAATAATGGCGACATCGGCAATTTTGGGGTGCTCGGAAATAATGTTTTCCAGTTCGACACAGGAGATATTTTCGCCGCAGCGTTTGATCATGTTGCAGCTGCGATCGATAAAATAGAAAAAACCTTCCTCATCGACGTAGCCTGAGTCGCCTGTGTGCAGCCAACCGTCGGCCGAGAGTGTCTTGGCGGTCTCTTCCGGCAATTTGTAGTATTCACGAAACAGTGTCTTACCCGGTTCGCCCTTGATGCAGATCTCCCCGGTCTCGCCGGGAGGTAGTGGGCGCCCTTGTTGATCGCGGATCTCTACCTGATAGCCCATGCCGACCCGGCCGATGGAGGGCCAGCGCCGCTTGTCACCTGGGCGGTCGCCTATGACGCCGACTATGGTTTCTGTCATGCCGTATGAGGTAAACAGGCGCACGTTAAAGCGTTCGACAAAGGCGTCTTTTTCTTGATCCGACAGGTTGAGGTAGAACAATACTTCACGCAGGCAATGCTGTTTCTCCCAGGGCATTTGCGGCTGCATCATCAGGGTGCGGATCATCAGCGGGATACATTCTGTGACCGTGGCACGATACTTACAGATTTGCCCCCAGAAGGCGCGGGCGCTGAATTTTTCCAGCATCACAAAGGTGGCTCCCGCCGAAAAGGCCGCCATGGCTGCGGTGCACTGGCAGTCGATATGATAGGCGGGCATGGGGGTCAGGTAGATATCATCGTCCCTAAGGGCACATTGCCAGGCGGTATAGTAACCGGCGAATCTGAGATTGTAGTGGGTAATTACCACCCCCTTGGGGCGGGAAGTGGTACCCGAGGTAAACAGGATTTCGGCAACATCGCTGCTGCTTAATGGCGCTCTGTGTTGCAGCTCGTCGGGTTGTGCCAGCCTTAGGCGGTGAAAATTGAGAATATTGGCCGGCTCGGTGGCAGGATCATCGGCAATCAGCAGTATCTGCTGTAGTGGAGAGCCGGGATCTTGCTGCAAACAGCTATAGAGTGATTGAAAATCGCTGCTGGTAACCACCAGCGAGATAGCACATTTGTCCAGAATGTAGGCGGTTTCTTCCAGCAGCAGATGAGTATTTATCGGCACCATGATGGCACCTATCTTGGCCAGACCGAACCAGCAGAAGATGAACTCGGCACAGTTGTTGATATGCAGAGCCACCTTTTCACCTTTGGTGACGCCCAGCGAATGAAACAGGTTGGCGGTGCGGTTGATCTCTTTATTGAGTCCGGCATAACTGTATTCCTGGGCCAGCCCATGAAGGTTTTCGACGATAAGCGCCGTTTTCTCTCCATAGTTGAGGGCCAGATCATCCCAAGTTTGACGTAAATCTTGTCCAGCTATTATATCCATTTGACACCTTGCTCAATAAAACGTTTTCAGCGGGGTATACTGCGAAGGCTTGAACACAAGCCTTCGCGCGACTTCAGGAGTTATTTGTCTCCTTTGATTTTGGCCAGCCCTTTATTCACCAACTCCTGGATAGCGGCTTCGTCGTAGCCGATATCTTTGAGAATGGCATCGGTATCCATGCCGTGGCTTGGCATGCCGCGCCAGATCTGGCCTGGGTTGTTCTTGAATTTGGGCATCACATTGGGGCCCTTGCAGGTGCGGCCGTCCATAGTTTGCCACTCGGTGATCGACTCACGCGCAATGTACTGAGGGTTGGACTCCAGGTCTTCGGCGCTGAGTACCTTGGCACAGGCAATTTTCAGTTCAGCGAAGCGTTCGCGCACCTGTTCAATGGTGCGTTGGCCTATGTAACGTTCCAGCGCATCTTCAATTTCCTGTCCATGTGGGCATTCGATACGGTGGATAAGCTGAGTGCCTTCCGGTATGGCTTCTGTGTGCAGCAGGTGGCCAAGACCTATGTCTTTGAACAGCTCTTCAATCTGGGTGACGCCGACCATTTCCATCACTATGTAGCCGTCTTCACACTTGTACAGGCCACAACCGGCATAGTAAGGGTCACGGCCTTTGTACTGGCGTGGTGCCATCTTGCCGCCGTTGAAGTAGTCCATCATGAAATATTGGCCCATGCGTAACATAACTTCATACATGGCCACATCGATGCTTTCGCCAACACCTGTTTGCTGCGCCTTATACAGGGCTGCCAGTGCAGATGTGGTTACTGTCATACCTGAAAAATAATCAGCTGTATAAGGGAAGGATGCCATGGGTTGGTCGACATCGCCGTTTTGCATCAGATAGCCGCTGAAGGCCTGGGCAATGGTGTTATACGCGGCCAGGTGAGTGTATTCCTCGGTGCCGTATTGACCAAACCCAGATAAGTGAGCGATAACTAACTTTTTGTTGCGTTCCCATAAGACTTCATCAGTGATACCGCGACGGGCAAAGGCCGGGCCCTTACTGGCTTCGATAAAGATGTCTGTGGTTTCCATCAGCTTGAGGAAGGCTTCGCGTCCTTCATCCTTGAAGATATTCAGCGACAAGGCGTGCAGGTTGCGGCGAGACAGTTCTGGATAGTTGGGTTGTACTCGGATAGTGTCTGTGTAAGCCACGTTTTCAATCCAGATGACCTCGGCACCCCATTCCGCAAACAGTTGCCCGGCAAATGGGCCGGCAATCTCGATACCGGAAAACACCACTCTGAGACCGGAGAGCGGACCGAATGTAGGCATAGATAAGTGTTGTGACATGATCTGTTCCTTCTAGCAATTCTTGGCATAGATGGCGCTGTGTGCAGCGTCATATCGACCAGCCGGTTTCACCGGGAGCAGGGAGATTGGCAAGCCCGGCCGGTACTCAAGGGCAACTATTTGTTGCGGTACTCTTTCAGCACTGCGCGACCCAGTGTCAGGATCTGCATTTCGTCTGAACCACCAGAGACTCTGTCTACCCGCAGATCGCGCCAGAAGCGGCTGATGCGGTGTTCACCGGCGATGGCGTAGCCACCGAAGACCTGCATGGCATGGTCGACTACCCGGAAGGCGGCGTTGGCGCAGTAGTACTTACACATGGCCGCGTCACCAGAGGTCATCATGCCGTTGTCGGCTTTCCAGGCAGTGTGATAGATCATGTTGCGCATGTTGTTCAGCTCGATGGCCATATGGGCAAACTTCTCCTGGATCAGCTGAGTGCGGCCAATGGTTTCACCGAACTGTACCCTTTGGTTGGCATACTTGGCGGCGTCTTCGAAGGCGCAGTAAGCCGTACCATAGTTGGTGCAGGCCACCAGGAAGCGTTCGTCATCGAACTCTTCTTTTACCCGCAGGAAGCCGTTACCTTCAGTGCCGAAGAAGTCTTTCTCTTCCAGCTCCACATCGATGAACTGCACTTCACAGCAGCTGTCCATCTTCAGACCGAGTTTGGGGAGCTTGCTGACTTTGATACCTGGTTTGGTCATGTCGACGAAGAACTCGGAGAACACAGGTTTCTCAGAGGCTGAGTCTTTGGCCATCACAACCAGGAATGGGCAACCGGCGGCACTGGTGATAAAGCACTTGGTGCCATTGAGGTAAATCTTGCCATCGCGGCGAGTATAGGTAGTCAGCAGACTACCAACATCGGAACCGGCAGACGGCTCGGTGATGGCGGAGTTCCACATCTGTTTACCTGTACCCAGGAAGGCCATGATCTTGTCGATCTGTTCTTGGGTGCCGTGTTTCAGTACCGTGGTAAAGCCGGCCAACTGGAACAGGACATAGGTGGGGGCACCGAGGCGGCCCAACTCTTCCCAGATAACCGCCAAGGTCATCAGTCCGGCTTCCATGCCGCCGAACTCTTCCGGCAGTAACAGGCTATCTATGCCCATATCAGCCAGTTCTTTTACAAATCTTTCTGGATATTGACTATTTTCATCGCACTCAGAGAAATATTGTTCCCAATTTTCTCTTTCCATTAAGTCACGAACACCTTTAACGAATAGTTCCTGCTCATCTGTTAAACGATAATCCATGAAAACTCCCCTATATAAATATATTTAATCAAGTTAAGGTGTGAGGTGAATCTATAATTAGATTAACTCTTCCAATTATTTTTTCGTGAATCTTTCAAGAATGAGATAATGATCATTATGTTCACGAAAATGAGAGGCGCACCGCCGGCAATAATCGCTGTTTGCAATGGTTTTAATCCACCAAGTGCCAACAAAACAATACCGATAACACCGACCAATACAGACCAACCTACACGAACCCAAACCGGTGGTTCATTATCCGCATCGACGCCTTTACAGGTTGACATGGCCAAGGTGTAAGAACAGGCGTTAATTAATGTCACTGTTGCCAAGAAACACAGAATAAAGAACATCCACATGGTGATGGTGCTCATTGGCAAAGCGGCCCAGGTTTCAATAATGGCCCTGGCGGCACCATATTGTTCAATCAAGGCAGGCATATTGACGATATTTTCATTCATCAGATTAAGTGTGTTACTGCCTAGAATGGTCCACAGCAACCAGGTAGAAGCTGTCAGGCCGCCCACCATCGCCAGACACAGCTGACGCACGGTTCTGCCGCGGGAGATCTTGGCCAGGAAGATACACATCTGGATGCCGTAAACTACCCACCAGGCCCAGTAGAACACTGTCCAGTCTTGAGGGAAGCTGCTGTCGCTGACGGAAGCTGTGTAGAACAGCATGCGGCCCATGTTCATCAGCAATACCCCGATGGAATCGGTAAAGTAGTTTACTGTGAAGGTGGTGGCGCCAATGATGAGTACCCAGGCGAGGATGATGATGCTCAGGTAGCTGCGCAGGTCACTGGCAATCTTGATCCCTTTTTGTAGACCAAAGGCCACACAAATAGCATTGAAGATGATCCAGGCTGAGATGATGGTGGCATCCACTTCAATGGTGCGCGGAATACCGAACAGATATTGAATACACTCGGTAACCAGAGGCGTTGCCAGACCCAGGCTGGTACCCATGGCCAGGATTAGCGCTACGACATAGATGTTATCTATGATGGTGCCTATGATGCCTTCACACTTCTTGCCCATGATGGGATAAAGCGTACCGCTGGGGCGTACCACGTCCATTTTCTTTACGAACAGGAAGTAACCCAGAGCGACAGAGAAGAAGGCATAACCGGCCCATGGCAGTGGTCCCCAGTGGAACAAACTATAGGCCAGACCAAATTCTTTGGCTTGGACTGTCAGAGGTTCCATTTCAAATGGGGGATAACTGACATAGTAGTAGATCTCCAATGAACCCCAGAACAGCACGGCGGCTGAGGTACAGGAGGCAAACATCAGGAAGATCCAGCTTCCGGTACTGAATTCAGGTTCTTCATTACCGAGACGGTTATTGGCATAAGGACCGAATAGTAACCAGAGCCAGCCGGCCAGCATGACTATCATGTACCATTCAAATGCCCAGCCCCAGCTATGGGTTAAGTAATGGAAGACTGCACTGATAACTTCATTGGCTGCATCTAGGTCTCTCACGGTAAAGTAGGAGAGAAGGATCACCACCAATAATGAAGGGAAAAATATTTTCGCTTCAATACCGGCCTTTTTGATCTTTTTATTTTCACTCATCAAAATTCTCCATGCCCAAAAAGTCTTTAACTGATTTTCAGGAAAGGTGAGCCCGTAAGGTTTAATAAAAAACCTCAGATTAATATAAAATGATTTGGGTTTGAGCTACTGGTTAAATAGCTCAGTTATTAAAACCAATATTGCAGGTGAATGTTGAATCGACCATTCCACTCCTTATCGCTGTCCTCTAGACCCAGACTATTGTCACCTAGCCAGAGAACATTTTTGGCATGATAATAGTCGACATATACAAAGAATTGTTTGTATGAAAGAGATACCCCAGTACTGTTAAGTACAGAGTCATCAAAGTGTGATTCGTCAGGGGTTAAAATACTGAAGTCGTTATAGAAGGTGAATTGACCACCCCATTGGGTATCAAAAACTTTTGACAGGTTGAAGGTCATGATGTCGCCTTTGGCGGCTACTTCATAAAAACCATTTACTGCACCAACACCAATTTTTGAAGTATCTATTTGACCATCATCATATTGATCAAAGTCATATTTCAAATACTGGAGCTGTACACCCCAGCCACGATATTTTGCATCCAGGTGTACGGCATAGTTCAGGTTATCTCCTGATTCATCGGCAACCGGATTATAAAGTTGGCCGTATTCAACAGAGGCTCCCAAGAGCACTTGCCAGTTATCGTTTTCCCATCTGTAGGTCTCGCGCAGACTGGCGGTATTGTATTCCTTGTTATTGTAGGTAGTGCCATTGACTGTGCCTGAACCTATAGTACCGGCGAAATTACGATAGTCGCTGCCCTTATAGAGAGAACTCTGGATGAAAGAGAAGTCTGTTTCTAAGTTATTGAATTTATGGTTTATGTTGAATCCAACACCATAATCATCTTCGAAACCAAGGTAGTAGTTGAGGCTATACCACCAGTTGTGGGAAGCAAAGTTCTTATTACCAAATGCCTTGTTGACCACCCCTAGCTGTAGAGTTAAATCTTCATTGGCATTCCAATAGGCATAACCATTTTTCAGGTAGTCATAGCCATCGGCAAAGCGGTATTCAGCGACAAATCCATAGTCTTCAAAATCCTGGGAGAGTTTTATTCCCAAGGTGTTGAAATCAAAGTCGCCACCCGTAGCTTTTGAAGCATCACTAAAATCTTTAATACTGTAGTTAGCTCTTATTGAACCACTGATGTCTACTGCCAAACTTGGCATGCTAAGCGTTAGTCCTAATAACATTAAGCTTATGTTTTTTAGCTTAAACTTATTCATTCATCACTCTCCGTTTTTAATTTGAACCGATTATGGTTTCGGTAATAAATAAAAAAACATTCCCGCATCACACTTTTGGTCAATGGATTGTTATCTTGCTCTAAAATGTGTGATGTAAATCAATAAAAACGGTGAAAATGAACCATTGAAGGTCGTTATGTAATCAGGTTTTGTTTAATTTGGTTGAAAAGTTGGATATTGCTCACAAAAAGTGGCTCAACAAACGAATTTGTTTGGTCTTAATTGAAAATAGCTTGTATTAATAAAATGACGCTGATGGATTGTGAGAGGTTTATTTAATTAATCTGATAATCAATTAAGCAACTCTAAATTTGGTTAAGGTGAACTAATCTATTATCCATATTGATATCTAAATGGGTGTGGACTTTTATTCCCTTTCGTTACCCAGGAGGGTGCGACTTTGTGTGATGCAAGCCTGAAATTTTATTGATTATGGGTTTCCGATCACCAATGTTGAGGAATGTAAACCAGTAGAGACGAATGTTTATAGTGATACTTAGACTGGAGATAAGATGAAGATCATTGCATGTTATAAGCTTGTCCCGGAAGAGCAGGATATCAAAGTCATTCCCAACCTTCCTGTAGATACAAGTAATGTAAACAAAAAGATAGGCCAATTCGATCTGTGTGCCGTTGAAGCTGCGGTACAAATCAAGGCAACCCAGAGCGATTGCAGCATTACGGCGTTGAGTATAGGCGCAGATGCACTGGCCGCCCCCAAAGCCTGCAAAGATATCCTCTCAAGAGGCCCGGACGCGCTGACCCTGGTTTGCGATCCCAAGCTGGAGCAGGCGCTGCCCCATCAAACTGCCCGAGTCTTGGCTGCTGCTGCCAAGCAGGAAGGGTTTGAGCTGATCCTCTGCGGTGACGGTTCGGGTGACATCTACGCCCAGCAGGTAGGTTTGCTGCTTGGTGAATTGCTGCAAGTACCTTGCATCAATGGTGTCAGCAAGATTTTGGAAGTCGCCAATGGTGTGGTCCGGGTCGAGCGCGAGCTGGACGATGAAGTTGAAGAACTGGAGTTGTCGCTTCCTGCCGTGTTGGCGGTTTCTGCCGATATCAACGAACCTCAAATCCCTTCAATGAAAGCCATTCTGGCCGCAGGTAAAAAGCCGGTCAACAAGTTGGCTTATGCCGATCTGGCGCTGGAAGAGATCCCACAACTGGTTGAGCTGGTGTCTATTACTGCGCCTGAGCAGAAGGCTCGCAAACAGATCATCATCGAGGGTGATGACGATGGCCAGGTTGCCGAGTTTGTCGGTCATATTGGCAACGTATTGAATTGAGGGGGATGAAATGAGCAAGCTAGCAAATGTTTGGGTTTTCAGCAGTGAGGCCGCTCGTCTGCCCGAAGTAATGGCCGCCGGTCTGCAACTGGGTAACAGTGTTTCTGTATTTGTCTTGGGGGGTGCCGATGAAGTCGCCAGGGCTGCGGCACTGGGCGCAAACAAGGTGTATCACCTGGGTGAGAAGGATTCTAGCCGCATAGTTGAAGATTATGCTCTGACCATGGCCAAGGCGATTGAAGCCCAAGCGCAGCAATCTTTGGTCTTGCTGCCTGCCAGCCGTCGTGGCAAGGCGTTGGCTGCCAAGCTGGGTGTGCGCCTGAGTGCCGGGGTTTTCAATGATGCCGCCGAACTCACAGTCGATGGTGAAGGCCATGTGGGTGCCAAGCACCTGGTCTACGGTGGCCTGGCCATAGGTGAAGAGAAGATCAGCTCTCAAATTGCCGTAGTGACTCTGGCTGCCGGTGCCTTCAAGGAATTGCCTGCCGAAGAAGCGGGTCGCAGCGCCGAAACTATCGCTCTGGAATTTGTTGCCCCCGCCAATGGGATTCGTTGCCTGGCTCGTCGGCCAAAAGAAAAGTCCAATGTGGATTTGGGTAAGGCTAAGCGCGTTATCGGTGTAGGTAACGGTATCGGTTCTCTCGACAACCTGAAGTTGCTTGAACAGCTGGCCGACAATGTGGGAGCCGAACTGGGTTGTAGTCGCCCGATCGCCGAAACCGAAAAATGGATGGAGCGTGAGCGCTACATTGGGGTTTCAGGTGTGATGATCAAGCCAGATGTCTATGTGGCTGTCGGTATTTCAGGTCAGATCCAGCACATGGTCGGTGTTAATGATTCCCAAACCATTATCGCCGTCAACAAAGATAAGAATGCCCCCATTTTCCAGTATGCGGACTACGGCATTGTCGGTGATATCAACAAGATAGTTCCAGCCTTACTGAACAGTTTCAAAGGTTAACTGTCTGGCCCGACTACCGGCTCAAGGGGCCGGTAGTCTCGAATTCAAGAGAGGATCAGCATGTCAGAAGATGCATTTGACGCAATCATAGTGGGAGGCGGACTCGCCGGCTGCGTTGCTGCCTATGTCCTGGCCAGTCAGGGCGCCGATGTTCTGGTGATTGAACGCGGCAACTATGCCGGGGCCAAGAATATGACTGGCGGTAGACTCTATGCTCACAGCCTGGAAAAGATCATGCCTGACTTTGCCAAGCGGGCACCGCTGGAGCGTAAGGTCACCAAAGAAAAAGTATCGTTTCTCACTGATGATACGGCAGTAACTCTGGACTATCACAACGGCCGTGGTCAGGAGCCGGTAGAGGAATCTTATACTCTGCTCAGGGGCACTTTCGACCAGTGGTTGGCCGAGCAAGCCGAGGAAGCCGGGGCTCAGTTTATTACCGGTATTCGGGTCGAAAAAATTCTCAAGGAAGACGGTAAGGTTGTGGGTGTAGAAGCCGATGGCGATTCACTGCTGGCCAAGACAGTGATTCTGGCTGAAGGAGTCAATCCACTTCTGGGTGAGCAGATCGGCATGGTGAAGCCCAAGGTGCAAGCCAGTGCCATGGCGGTCGGTGCCAAGGAGCTGATTGCCCTGTCCGAGCAGCAGATTAAGGATCGTTTTAATGTCAGTGGTGACGAAGGGGTTGCCTGGTTGTTTGCCGGTTCACCTTCCAATGGTCTCTTGGGTGGGGGCTTCCTCTACACCAATAAAGACACAGTCTCTCTGGGCGTAGTGTGTGGTTTGCACCATATCGAAACCTCCACCAAGACAGTGCCGCAGATGCTGGAAGACTTCAAGAATCATCCGGCGATCAAGCCTTTGATTGAAGGCGGCAAGCTACTCGAGTACTCAGGCCACGTGGTTCCCGAAGCCGGACTGAACATGGTGCCCAAGCTGGTGGATGATGGTGTCTTGATTGCCGGTGATGCCGCAGGTTTCTGTATCAACGTGGGCTATACGGTCCGCGGAATGGACTTGGCTATCGCATCTGGTGAGGCTGCAGCCAGAGCCGTGCTCGCAGCCAAGGCCAAGAATGATTTCAGTGCCGCTGGACTCAGTGCCTATCAAACACTGTTGGACA
The DNA here is from genome assembly GCF_047314685.1 of Shewanella sp. BJSY2023SW001. Classification (NCBI taxonomy): domain Bacteria; kingdom Pseudomonadati; phylum Pseudomonadota; class Gammaproteobacteria; order Alteromonadales; family Shewanellaceae; genus Shewanella; species Shewanella sp. BJSY2023SW001. The sequence continues at coordinate 12,865 of NZ_JBKORF010000042.1, read as the reverse complement.
ACAGCTTTATCATGAAAGATCTCAAGCTGTACCAGAAATTACCCGCCTTTATGGAGAACCCAAGGATCTTCAATCAGTATCCCAAGCTGGTCGCCGATCTCATGCAGGAGATGTTCACCATAGATGGCAGCGCCTCGCAGCCTCTGCGCAAGACCCTGATGAAGCATGCCAAAGAAGTGGGTTATATGAATCTGATCAAAGATGGTATTAAGGGGATGACAGCGATATGAGCGAGCCAGTTAATGTTGATGTGAAATTGGGGGTGAATAAGTTCTATGTTGATGAAGGGCATCCACATATTGAGCTTGTTGAAAACCCGGATATTAATGAATTTCGTAAATTGGTCAATGCTTGCCCTGCAGGACTTTATAAAATTCAGGACGACGGCAGCTTAAAATTTGACTCTGCCGGTTGCTTGGAATGTGGCACTTGTAAAATGCTTTGCGGCGAGACCATTATCAAGAAGTGGGAATACCCCAGAGGTACATTCGGTATTGAATATCGTTATGGTTAGTGCCGCTCGAAAACCTTAAATCTGAATTTAAGTTAGTTTTCTAACGAGCTCGATTGTGCAAAGTGAGAGCATACACTTTCAAGGTTGTCCACTCTTTTTAGTCAACAGGGTGAAATAACTATTTGTTTTAAGCGCTATGCTCTTATCCATTATTCAGCCTATTTAAGTTTTACATGCTATTTATGTAGTTTGCTAATTGTAACCGTTTTCTCACTTTTGAGCTTCAGATTTGTTTTAATTCCATTTTTTATTCAGTATTTCTCGGTTGAGAAATCAGACTGAAGATTAATGGCACATTTTTGTGAACGAATAAATCAAATGAATTTATTGGTTTAAAATAAGAGATTAGCATATGAAAGCTAAAAAGTTCGATGAAATGGAGTTTACGCCATTACATAAGAAAATCATGTTTTGGGGCAGTGGTGGTCCCTTCCTCGACGGTTATATTCTGGTCATTATTGGCCTGGCGCTTGAGCAGCTGATCCCTGAAATGCAGTTGGATGCCAACTGGATTGGTTTGGTTGGGGCGTCTACCCTGGTTGGCCTGTTTGTCGGTACTGCACTCTTTGGTTACATCGCCGACCTGTTCGGTCGTAAGTTAATGTTTCTAATAGATATCATAGCGATAGCCGTGCTTTCTGTCGCCACTATGTTTGTCTCCTCCCCAATAGAATTAGTGGTGATGCGCTTCCTTATCGGGGTGGTGATCGGCGCCGATTACCCCATAGCCACCTCCATGGTGGCCGAGTTTTCCCCAACCAAGAAGCGGGCCTTTACCATGGGCTTCATTGCCTTGATGTGGTATGTGGGTGCTACTGCGGCCAATGCGGTCGGTTACCTGCTTTATGATCTCGAGGGTGGCTGGCGTTGGATGCTTGGCAGCGGCCTGATCCCTTGTCTGGTAATCCTGTTTGGGCGTTTCCATCTACCCGAGTCGCCACGTTGGCTGCTGCGCAAGGGCCGTATCGCCGAGTACAAACAAGTTATGCAACAGTATTTTGGCGGCAATATTCATATTGAAGCGGAAGAGAAGATCGATACCCAGTATTGTAAGCTGTTCGAAAAACGCAACTTCACCATGATCATCTTTATCGGCACTATCTGGACCTGCCAAATTATCCCCATGTTTGCCATCTACACCTTTGGGCCGCAGATAGTCGGGGCTTTGGGCTTCTACGATGGCAAAGACTCGGCACTTGGTAACATCATCATTAGCGCCTTCTTTATCATAGGCTGTATCCCGGCCATGTATTGGCTGGATTCCATGGGCCGCCGGCCACTGCTTATCATCAGCTTTGCCATGATGACCTTGTCACTGGCGATGCTGGGGCTGGTGTCCTCGCCCGGTATCTGGGTGGTGATTGCGGCCTTTGGTATGTACGCCTTCTGCTCAGGTGGTCCGGGGATCTTGCAGTGGCTCTATCCCAATGAGTTGTTCCCTACCGATATCCGGGCTTCGGCCGTGGGGGCCGTGATGTCTTTCAGTCGCATAGGCACCATACTCTCGACCTATGCCTTGCCTGTATTTATGAACGCTTATGGGGTTTCCTGGACCATGATGGCCGGCGCCGGTATTTCACTGCTGGGCCTGGTGGTCTCCATTTTGCTGGCACCGGAAACCCGTGGTATGACCTTGGCGGATACCAGTGTCGCTGGATTTGTAAAACACTGATTATCAGATACTAACTATACAAACGCTGCTTATCAAAAATATCGAAAATCGCCGCCTCCAAGGAGGCGGCAACGGCTTCAACGGACGGCGACATAAGGATTGTGGTGCCGCTCTTCAGCAAAAGTTGACATGGGGCCATGGCCGGGAATAAAACTCACATCTTCACCCAACGGCCAGAGTTTGTGCTTGATGGAATCCAGCAGCGCCGCATGATTACCGCCGGGGAAATCGCAGCGGCCTATGGAGTGTTTGAATAACACATCGCCAACCCAGGCCAACTTGAGTGCAGGGGCAAAGAATACCAGGTGGCCTGGTGTATGGCCCGGACAATGAATCACCTGAAGTTGTAACTCGCCGACCCAAATAGTGTCATCCTGCTCAAGAAAGCGGTCTGGATAAAAAACATCACAGTGGGGAAATTGATACAGACGACATTCCTCCGGCAACATATCAAACAGAAAAGTATCGTCCTTATGAGGACCAAGTACTTCGGCCGATGAACTCTCGGCCAATAATCTGGCTGCGCCGATATGATCTATATGACCATGGGTCAGGAGTATCTTATCCAGCTCCAGTTCATTGTCTTTAATAAAACTTGTTATCTTCTCTACTTCACCACCTGGATCTATTATAGCAGCCTTGTTGCAGCCATCTTGCCAAACAATACAGGTATTTTGTTTATAATGAGTTACGGGAATAATTTTGAAGTTTACATTTTTAGTCATTTATATCTCCACGATTATATAATTATAAATTGATTTTACTGGCGGGTGGATTCTATTGGTTGATATTGCTCAATAAATCATAAGTTACTTTCTGTGATTTTATTTTTTAATTAATTAAATGGATTGTTTCAGGATTTAAATTTATACCCTATTGTTCAATAATCTATTTCACTTGGATTATTGTGAAATAGCTCAAAGGGATGGCGGGCTAATTTCTATAGTATTGACCATGTTCCAGCATTTCTATCTGGATTGACTCGAATATGCCTGGAGTTATACTGCCGTAGGTGCCTGTCGCAGAGTTTAGGCAGGCATCCTGCTTACTGATGAAAACTTGCTGAGGTATCGATGAACTATCGACTGACAAACGAACAAGAAGCATTTATTGCAGGAGTAAGAGACCTGATGTCACAGGAGGACTGGGAATGCTATTTCTCCGCCTGCGACGACAACAATGAATATCCTGAGCGTTTTGTCAGAGAGCTGGCCAAGCTGGGGTTGGATAGTTTGCTGCTTCCGGAAGAATACGGCGGCAGCGATGCCGGTCTGGTGACATTGGCCTTGATCTGGGAAGAACTGGGTCGCCTCGGTGCGCCAACCTATGTGCTTTATCAGATGGCGGGATACCCTACTATTTTGCAGGAAGGTACCCAGGAGCAGATCGATAAGATCATGGCCTATATAGGTACCGGCAAACAGGTGTGGAACTCGGCGGTCACCGAACCGGATGCCGGCTCGGATGTGCGCAGCCTGCAGACCACTTATACCCGAAAAAAGGGCAAGGTCTACCTCAATGGCACCAAATGTTATATCACCAGTGCCGCCGAGACCCCTTATCTGGTGGTGATGGCCAAAGATTCCGCCAGCTTCGAACCGATTTTCTCCGAGTTTTTTGTTGACATGAGTAAACCGGGGATCTCTGTCAGTCACTTGCCCAAGTTGGGACTGAAGATGGACAGTTGCTGTGTGGTGGAGTTCGACAACGTAGAGCTGGAGGAAAAGGACTTCTTCGGCACCGAAGGCAACGGGTTTGCCAGGGTGAAGAAGGAGTTTGATCTGGAGCGTTTCCTTATTGCCTGCAGTAACTATGGTTGTGCCTATTGCGCCTTCGAAGATGCCGCCCGTTACGCCAACAAGCGGGTACAGTTTGACTTGCCGATCGCCAAGACGCAGCTGATCCAGGAAAAGTTTGCCTATATGTCGGTGCAGCTCACCAACATGAAGAACATGATTTATCACACCGCCTGGAAGGCCGACAACGGCCAGATGACCCCGGGCGATGCCGCCAAGTGTAAGCTCTACTGCTCCAAGGCGGCCTTTAATGTGGTCGACAATGCCATGCAGGTGTTTGGCGGTCAGGGGATCACTGGCGAGCATCGCATTAGCCGCTTCTGGCGCGATCTGCGGGTCGACAGAGTTTCCGGCGGCTCGGAAGAGATGCAGGTGCTGACGCTGGGCCGGGAAGTGCTCAGGGAGTATGTGTAACAGGCGCTGCTTCGTAGCGTTATTTCATTGAAAAGGCCCGCGAATGCGGGCCTTTGACTGCAATGGTTTTAGAAGTCGTATCTTAAACCTATGCTGGTGATAGTGTCGTCAAAGTCACTGTAACCCTTGGCATCGAACTGGCCGATTTCGGTGTGGACTCTGGTGGACTTGGACAGCTGATACTCGGCGCCTATGCCCCATTGGCTGACCTCAGGCACTGTCTGGGCTGCTTGTCCCAGGGCTTCGTAAATTCGCGTGGCTATGAGTCCGGTTCCCGAATCATCTCGGCCGTACTGGGCCTTGAGCATTAACTTGTCCAGTTGATAGGAGGCACTGACAAAAAATCCTGTGCCCTCCCGCGCCTGCCATTGCGGCTTGGCCGGATTGACCAATTCCGAGTGTTGGATCAGGGTTCCCAGCTTGAGCTGCTGCAGCTTCCAGTGCCCCACCAGGCGCCAGGCCTTGATATCTTCCACTCCGTCTGAGTAGGCGGCGGCCAGATACAGATCGCCTTGCTTGAGACGCTTATCACCCCAGCTCAATGCCAACTGGAAGTTGCCGTTGTCACGACGGGCATCGTCCGTGTCAAAGTGGTTGTCTTCCAGCAGGTAGCTGACCCCCAGTTGCCAGCCGCGCCAGTTTGGCGTGCGATATTCCAGTGAGTCGCCCCAACGTTTATCCCCGGCCATCAAGCGATCGTGTTTCATGCTGTAGTTATCGAACACATCGACAAAGCCTTTGGTCATCTTGAACACAGGCTCCATGCGTCCGGCCGCCAGCGAGCCCCATTCTTGATGCCGTAGTCCGAGAAAGGTCGATCTCGCCGATACGGGTTTATCGCCAGCGTCCTGTGCAGCGGCGTTGACTCCAAGCTCAATCTGGTAGAATACTTGCCAGTCGCTGCCAAGATCGTTCTGCCCCCGGACGCCCAGGCGAGTGAAGTTGTTTTCCAGCACTGTGCCTGACTTGGCTTTATGGGTGGCGCTGCCCGAGTCTGAGTGGGTGACCGAATAATCCAAGCGGCCATAGAGAGTCGGGGCGGCGCTGACGGCTCCGGAAAAGGCAGCGAGGGCTGTGATAGCCAGTGGTAATTTTTTCATCTTGACCTCTGAATTCAGTGGCTGAAATTGGAGAATGTGAACTGGTGGCAGTCGTTACATAACACCTTTGCCGGCTTATGCTCGCTGTGGCACACGGTGCAGGGCACATCGGCTCCCCAGTGGGGGGCATCGTGTGGGTTGGGCTTACTGTCACGGGTTTGCTCGGCAATTTGCTGGTAATCGCCATGGCATTCGAGACAGGCGGTTTCTGTTGCAGGACCTTTGGGGGCACCCAAGTGGCAGGTCTTACAGTCCTTTTCTTGATACATGAAGGCGTGGTTGCTGCGGCCTTCGCGGGAGCCGGACATCTTGGTCAGTTCGCCGGCCCAGGCTTGGCTCGCCAGCAAGGTGCCCATCAACAGGGCTGAGATCAGTGAAGTTTTCATGGGCGACTCCTTAAGCTTTGGCAACTTGTTCACCGGCAATTACCCCAAAGGCGAAGGCATCCGGGCAGGAACAGGCGGTAAGACGAATACGGCCGAACAAGCCACCCGTGGCTTCGCCGCAGGCATACAGCCCCTTGATGGCTTGCCCTGTGGTTAGCGAGATGACCTGGGCTTGTTCATTGATTAGCACGCCACCTTGGGTGTAATTGAACTTGGGACGAGCCTTGATGGCATAGAAGGGGGCGCGTTTGACACTGACCTGCTTCAGGGCCTTGAAGTCTTTACCGAACTGGCTGTCGGTGCCGGTTTGGGCATCGGCGTTGTACTGTTTGAGTGTCGCCTTCAGGCCTGGTAGATCTATGCCTTCGCCCTGGGCCAGGGCTTCGAGCGTGTCGTAGCGCTGCATCATGCCTTCTTCCAATGCCAGCTGCAGGCGCTGCTTGTCGTGGAAGTTGTCTATGCCGTCCTGGTCATAGATGTTCAGCGGGAAGCGACCATTGTTGCGATCCATTATGTTGCAGATGGCTTCAGCCACTACTTGGCGGTTATTTCGCTCGCTGATAAAACGTTTGCCGCTGGCCGGGTCGACCAAGGCGCCCCACTGCAGGTCTTCGGTGGGAATATCGAAGGCAAAACGCATCAGCGACAGGTGCACGGTTTGCGCGCCGGCGGCCACCAGAGCCTTGAGTGCACCGGCCGTGGCGCCTCTGTGGGTGGTGGTGGGAATGTATTCGCGGATATTGGGAAACTCGGCCGAGCGGAACTCCACATCGCGGCTGTAGCCTCCCACGGCCATGACCACACCTTTACGCACTCGATAATGCTTGATAACACCACTGCGGTTGTCGCGATCATCGTTGGCCAGGGTGGGATCGAAGTGGTATTGCTCCCGGACCTGCAACCCCAGCACATCGCCGTTTTCGTTCTGGATCAGTCGCTCGAACTTGACCCGGCGGCGGATCTCACCCTGCAGCTCCTGGGTGTAAAAGGCTCGCAGTGGTCTTAGGATCCCCTTGCCGCCGCCATTGACCGGATACAGGGTTCTGGGCACTGAATGGCCACCCAGGCTCTTGAGCTTGTCGTGGAAGCGGCAACCGCGCTCTATTGCCCAAGGCAGCACCCGGGTCGTGGTTTCGGCCATGGTCAGCGTAAGATTTCTGTGGTTCTGGAAACCACCGGCGCGACTGATATCTTCGGCAAACAGTTCGGCCGAGTCCTGGATACCGTCTCGCTGTTGCAGATGACTGTTGACCACGGAGAAGTTGAGTCCGGAGATCGCCGACGTTCCGCCGAGCACCGGCATTTTCTCGATGATGATGGTGTCGGCGGCACCTTGCTCTTTGGCGCGAATGGCGGCGCAGGTACCGGCCAGGCCGCTGCCGACCACCACGACATCGAAAGTTTCATCCCATTGGATTTGGGGTTTGCTGCTCTTGCCGGCAGCCAGAGCCACAGGTGCCAGTCCCAGGGCGGAAACGGCCAGCCCTCCCTTGAGAAAAGCCCGCCGGCTTTGCGTCACTTTAGCGTTCATATCAGCCTCACTTTTTGTTTGCATGGCACCATGGAATCAAAATCATCGGTGCCGCTATATAGCGGTTTTCCGAAAGCGAATCTCAGATGTGAAGCCGATCAATTCCCGCGCTTAAAGCCGCTTGTCGCGGCATGAAATAACGCATAATGGCGAGGTGTTTAATGGTTAACTAATTTGCCATGTGCCGTTATTTGCCAAGCGTGTTGTTGCTGTTTTGCCTGTGTCTGCCTCAGGCCTGGGCCGATATCCGTATCGGTATCCTCACTTTTGGCGAGCCGACCGATGCGCTCTTGGCCTGGCAGGACACGGCGACAGCAATAAGCGAGCATACCGGCCAGAGGGTGACTCTGTTGCCTCTGACTCCGGCTGAGCTGGATCAACAGGTGAGCCAAGGCGCTCTGGATTTTATTCTCGCCAATCAATACGCCACTGTGGGTTATAAGAAAGACTATGGTGTCAGCCAGTTACTGACGCTTATACCCAGAGATGGCCGGGATCCGGAACTGGCGATGGGGTCGACGCTGGTGGCCCGCCCCGAGGTGCAACTGACCAGTTGGCAGCAGTTGTCACAACTGAGGATCATCTCTACCGATCCCAAGGCTTTCGGCGGTTTTCTGATCTTCAGCGGTGAACTGGCACTGCGGGGGATCAACCCTGCCACCGAGCTCAAGGCGTTGCAGTTTGTCGGCTTTCCGCAGACCGCTTTATTGGACAGGTTGCTGAGCGGCGAGGCCGATCTGGCGGTATTGCCCGCCTGTGTGCTGGAGCAGGCCATCGCTTCCGGGCGTTATCCCAAAGAGGCGTTTAAGGTGTTGCTGGCGGAAAAGCCCCCTGGGTTTCAGTGCCAGGTATCGAGCCGTTTATATCCCTATACCGCCCTGTCCAAGCCGGGTCACACAGATAACGCCCTGGCAACCGAAGTGGCCAGGGCACTGCTGGCGCTGACTGAGGATTCAGCCGCGGCCAAGGCGGGCGGGTATGCGGGTTGGTCTGTGCCGGTGAACGACAGCAGCGTGTTTGCGCTGCGGCGCACTTTGCAGCAATGGCCGTTTCAAACCAACTGGCACAGGGTGGTTTCAGGTGTGGCTCCCTGGGTGGGGGCCATCTTGTTGTGCCTACTGTTGGGGTATCTGCATCATTTACGGATAAAACGTCTGGTGGTGCAGCGCACCGGGGCACTGCGCAGCGAAATGGAGCAGCACAGCCGAACCCAAAAGGCTCTGCTTGAGCAGCGGAATCAGTTTTATCGGGCGCAGAGGGTACTACTGACTGGTGAAATGGCCTCAGGTATCTCTCACGAACTCAAGCAGCCTCTGGCCGGGATCCGCTATCTGGCCCAGGGGTGTCTGTATCGTCTGGGAGACGAGCAGCAGGAGATCAAAGACGCCCTCGGCAAGCTTATCAGCCAGGTGGACAGGGCCCAGGATACGATTCGCCGATTACGGGAGTTTTGTCAGCAGCCCTGTGAGCGTCGCTGTTTTCGTCTGGACGAGCTCATTCGCGATACCCTGGCGCTGACGGCGCCCGAGCTCAAGCGTCTGGGGGTTGTCCCTGTGTGTGAGTTGCAAGCCGTGACCATAGATGGGGATGCTAACTTGTTGCAGCAGGTGTTGGTCAATCTGTTGCTCAATGCCTTGGATGCCATGGAGCAGAGTGAGGAACCCTGGTTAAGGCTCAGTCTCGAGTGCAACGCCAAGCAATGTCGATTTACCTTGTCTGATGCGGGCACAGGCTTGAGTGAGCCCCAGCTGGAGCGGCTGTTTTTTCCGTTTGAAACCAATAAGAGCAACGGCCTGGGGTTGGGGATGATTATTTGCAAACGTATTGTGGAAGAACATGGTGGCAGCATCAGTGCCCACAACAGCGAGCGCGGCTTGGACATGGTGGTGGTACTGCCGAGGAGAATCGATGATGACCCCTGTATATCTGGTTGATGATGATCAGGATGTGCTTGAATCACTGCAGTGGATGCTCAAGGGCCAAGGCATAGATGCAGTTGGTTTTGACTGTGCGGCAAGCTTCCTGGATGGTGCGGCCTGGCAACAGCCCGGGGTACTGGTACTCGATGTGCAGATGCCCGGCATGGATGGGATCAGCCTACATCAACAATTGCTGCAAGCGTCCAGTCCATTGGCGGTCATCATACTGACAGGTCATGGCAATATCGCCATGGCAGTAAAGGCGATGCAGCAAGGGGCGATGGATTTTCTTGAGAAGCCAGTCGATGGTGATCGGCTGCTTGAACTGTTAAGCAAGGGCGCAGCCCTGACGGCGCAGCGTTTTGCTGCCGGCAGTGAACAGGCGGAGATCCGCTCCCGTCTGGCAACCTTGACGCCGCGAGAGCAAGAGGTGATGCAAAGAGTGTTGGCGGGCAAGCTCAACAAGGTGATTGCCGCCGAGCTCTATGTCACCCAGAGAACGGTGGAGCTGCATCGAAAGAAAGTACTGGAGAAGATGGCCGTCCACAATGTGGCCGAGTTGGCCTTTCTGTTGGCCAAGCTGCAACCGTTACCTAGCTGAAGCCTCACTGTAGTTGGTACTGGATAACTCCGTCCTGGGTCAGGCGGAAGATCCACAGGGAGTCGCCTTCGCGGTAATACCAGCTGTTGGCCAGACCTTCTTCGGCTTTTAACTGAGAAGTGAACTCGCTCATTGCCGCGGCGGGTAGACGGAAACTGCCGCTGGAGCTGTTGTTGTCCAGATCATTGTTGACCTTTATCTCCGTGGCCGAGGGCGGCAATATCGGTGGCAGCCAGCCTCGCTCGAATACTCCTTCCGCCCGTGCTTCGGCCTCGGTGGGGTATTGTTCGCTGATGACATCGCTGCAACCCCAGAGTAAGGCGGTTAATGTCAGCATGGAGCTGATGGAAAGGGAACGCATCAGTGGTTTCATCTTGGGCTCCTTGTCAGTGAAATGGCGTTTTACTGTAACAAAGGCGGCCTGTACCTAGTCTGAAGCCAAGGTGCTTTCAGCTGTTTTGCTTTTTCTGGACGCTTGGCCTATGGCCATAGGCCCCTTTGTTGACTCGCCTAACATGCTGGCATCAATCTAGATGGGTCATTAAAGCTGTTGCAGGCTGGCCAGCAAACGATCCATCGCCCGATAACCCAGGGCCTGGGCCAGATGGCGCCGCTCGACCATGGGGCTGAGCTGCAGATCGGCTATGGTGCGTGCCACTCGTTGCAGCCGATGAAAGCTGCGCACCGATAATCCCAGCTGATTGACACTCTGTTCGAGAAACGCCAGATCGCCGGGTTTGAAACCTGCCTGCTTCAATACCTTACCGCCTAACTGACTATTGAGTACGCCGGCGCGGCTGAGTTGCAGCTCCCGCGCGGCTGCGACTCTGGCGGCAATCTGCTCACTGGTTTCACCCTGCGCCGCCTCTGAGGTCAAGGCGCCGGGCGGGAGTTTGGGCACCTCAATGGTGAGGTCGAACCTGTCAATGAAAGGGCCTGACAGCCGGGCCAGGTAACGGCGGATCTGCTCTGGGCTGGCGCGGCTTCCCGGGCCGGCATCACCACAGGGGCTGGGGTTCATGGCGGCGATAAGTTGAAAGCGGGCATCGAAGCGCAGTTTGGCTGCGGCGCGGGAGATGATGACATGGCCGGTTTCCATGGGTTCACGCAGGCAGTCGAGTACCTTGCGGGGAAACTCGGCAATTTCATCGAGAAACAGCACTCCCAGGTGAGCCAGTGAAATCTCGCCGGGTTTGGGAATCGCGCCGCCACCCACCAAAGAGATGGCCGAGCTGGTGTGGTGCGGAGCGCGAAACGGGCGGCGATAAAACTCCCCCGGCTCAGTGGCCATACCGGCCACTGAATGAATCGCAGCCACTTCCAGCGCCTCTTCATAACTCATGGGGGGCAGGAGTGAGATTATCCGGCTGGCCAGCATGGTTTTGCCTGTGCCAGGTGGCCCCAGCATCAGCAGGTTATGCCCGCCGGCGGCAGCGATTTCCAGTGCTTGTTTGGCTTGATATTGGCCTATGACCTCCGACAGGCAATCACTCGAGTGCGGCTTGGACTGTTCCAGCCATTCGGTTCCCGGGACTATCCCCGGCAGAGTTTGCTGTCCGTGCAGATAGGCGGCGATATGTTGCAGGTGCTGGGCCAGGCAACATTGCCGGTAGCCCACCAAATCCGCTTCACTGCGGTTATCCTGTGGCAATACCAGTTTGATGCCTCTTTGACGGGCGGCGATGATCACCGGCAGGATCCCAGTGCAGTGCCTGACCTCACCGGACAGCCCAAGCTCACCGACAAATTCATGCTCGTCCAGAGATTTCAGTGGCAGTTGTCCGGATGCTGCCAGAATGCCAATGGCAATAGGAAGGTCGTAACGTCCACCCTGCTTGGGCAGATCGGCCGGTGCCAGATTGATGGTTATCCTGCGCATGGGGAACTCAAAACCTGCATTGATTATGGCGCTGCGGACTCTTTCTCTGGCTTCCTTGACCGAAGCTTCCGGCAACCCCACCAGATTGAAGGCCGGCAAGCCGTTGGAGAGGTGAGCTTCGACCAGTACCTGAGGCGCCTCCACACCTTTGGCGGCTCGGGTGGCAACTCTGGCTATGGGCATAACAGTTCCTTTGTTGTGCGCTTCCCTATTCTGTAGAGTGTAGCAGTTGCCTGGATTTACAGTGGCTTGAGGGAATAGCGGTTTTGTCCTTATCGAAAGAGGTTGCCAGTACGCGGGAATGGTCTGCATCACTAACAATTTTGAGATTAGATGACTTTCTGCATACATCTGAGGCTGTCATCTGCTTCGTTGGAGAAACAAAATACGCTGTCGACCAAGGTATAGTGCCATACCACTTTATAATCAGTTGCCAGCAACAGCTTTAATAGTGACAGCGCGGGATTGTCAAACAAGGCTTCCAGGGAATAGGTTGAGACAGGGTAGACTTTAACTTGTTCGACTTGCACAGAATTATCATGTAATGCCAGCCTGGAGATTTTGCCGGAAAAGAGTATCTTACCCTCAAATTTATCTTTGTTATCACCAAGTTGTAACCAACCCCAGAAGCTTTCTGACTCCATGTCGATATAAAGGGAAAAGCTAACGCGCCTTATCTGATTATCAGGCCCTTCAACATTTTTTATCACTCGGTACATGCCATCAATATCTTGAACATCGTGATAGTCATAAATTAAGTTGACTATGATAGAAGCCAGCAAAAATGCGAGTGGAATAATAAATGGCACCATTCTTTCTAGCTTTGACATGCTGTTCCATCCTTGATTTTATTGTATATGGAAGCTTCCTTGTGGCTGACATAAGTTCTGACTTTATTGTTTGACTTGTTAATGCAGTCAATTGAAAAAACTCCTGTTCCATAACTGAGAATTATTGTACCCGAATTCAGATAATAAGTGCACCACTCATGGTTAAACGGTGAGGAGAGATCAACTGCCTGTTGGTGATACTCTGTAGTCGCCAAACAAACAT